>NZ_JBNDHX010000016.1:0-52238 GCF_056755275.1 Leifsonia sp. HAY1-4F | reverse complement strand
TCCGTCGTCGGCAGCGTCAGATGTGTATAAGAGACAGCCCCACCATCGAGTACACGAAGACTGCACGCTTCGGGCGCGGTTTGCGTGCAGTCTGTGCGTACTCGACGGTGGGGGCGGGGGCGCAGGGACGGGGTCCTCTAGGGTGGACGGGTGGGCGGCGTACTGACCGGGTTCGGCATCATCGCCTTCGTCATCGTGGTCGGGTACGGCGCGGCGCGGCTCGGCGTCGGCGGGCCTACGGCGCCGTTCGTGCTGAACCGGATCGCGTTCTTCGTGACCAATCCGGCTCTGCTGTTCGTCACGCTCGCCCATGCCGACCTGCGGGTGGTGTTCTCGACGCAGCTGCTGGTCGCCGCCGTTGCGGCACTCGTCTCGGCCGGCGTGTTCGTCGTGCTGTCGCGGCTGTTCTTCCGGCTGCCCGCGCCGGAGACGACGATCGGCGCCCTCGGCGCCGGTTACGTCAACGCCAACAACATCGGCCTGCCGGTCGCCGTCTACGTGCTGGGGAGCGCGTCCTTCGTGGCGCCCGTCCTGCTGCTCCAGCTGATCGTGTTCGCGCCGATCGCGCTCACCGTCCTCGACACGACGACGCGCGCAGCGGTGTCGGTCGGCTCGATCCTGACGCAGCCCGTCCGGAACCCGATGATCATCGCTTCGCTTCTCGGCATCCTCATCGATGTGAGCGGGCTGAAGCTGCCCGATGCGGTGTTCCAGCCGTTCGCTCTGCTGGGCGGGGCCGCCGTCCCGCTGGTGCTGATGGCGTTCGGGATGTCGCTGGTCGGCTCCCGTCCGCTGCGGCCGGGCACCGGGCGGGCTCCGATCGTCGCGGCGGTGATCCTGAAGTCCGCCGTGGCGCCCCTCCTGGCCTTCGCCGTCGCCCGCTTCGTGTTCGGACTGCACGGCCAGACGCTGTTCGCCGCCGTCGCGCTCGCAGCGCTGCCGACCGCGCAGAACGTCTACAACTTCGCCGCGCGCTACGAGCGCGGGATGCCGCTGGCGCGGGATGTGGTGCTGCTCACCACGATCTTCGCGGTCCCCGCGCTCCTGGTCATCGCGACGTTGCTCGCGCCCTGACGGCGGCTCAGCGCTCCGTGCCCAGCGAGCGCAGATACTCCACGTTGCCCCGGATTGCGGCCTGGTACCGCTGCAGGTCCGGGGACGGGATGTTGTCCGCGGCCACCTCCATCAGCTCCGCCACAGCGGCGTCGCTGCGGCCGGCCGCGTGCAGCGACAGGGCATGCCAGAGGCGGACGGATTCCGATTCCGGAAACAACGACAGGGCCCGGTCGAGCACGACGAGCGACTCGTCGAACCGGTCGAGGTTGCGCAGGGTGCTCCCGTACTGCAGCAGGCAGCGCCGGAGAGTGTCGCCTTCGAGCCCGGTGTCGAGGGCGCGCTCGTAGTATCCCGCTGCGGTCTCCTCCTCGCCCGCCGTGTCGTACGCCCCGCCGACCTCGTAGAGCACATACGGGTCGTCCGGATGTTCGGCGAGCACGTCGAGCAGGGCCCGGATGGTGGGCTGCATGTCGCCGCGGTCGCGGGCGTCGAAGAGGATGCGCAGTCGCTCCAGCAGGGCGGGATCAGTGGTCACCCGGATCACCCTAGTGCGACCACGCCAGCAGGCCGCGGAGCGGGTCCGGCAGCTCGTCGGGGGCGAGGGCCGCAGTGAGCGCGGCCCCGTAGTGCTCCTTGCGGCCGGAGGTGGTGCCGAGGAAGCGGTGAAGCTGCAGTTCCAGCGGGCGCGTCCGCTGCGCCGGCTGCTGCTGGAACATCCGGAACAGCGGAGGTCGCCTTCCTGCTCCAGCGCCGCTTCCACTCGGGCGTGTCCGAGGGCGCGGAGCAGCTCGCCCTCCAAGTCCGGCCGGCACACGAAGACCGCATCCGCCGGCAGGCCTGCGCGCTCGAAGAACCGGGCCTCGGCCGCGTCGCAGAGGCCGCGCAGGCGTAGCCCAGCGCCGGACGCACCGAGATCCGCGGCGAATCGCCGGACGCTCATCGCCCCGCCCATCGGCACCACGACCGTCCCCTCCGCGACCAGGTCCACCTCCAGGATCCGCGCGGCAGTCAGGACGGCGGCGCGGTCGCTCGCACCCTCGACGAGGATCGCCGAGCTGACGTCCGTCCACTGATCGGTCACGCTCACATTCTGCGCGCGCGACTGTGCCCCTGTCGCACTCCGGCCCTCGCGCGTACGGTGCACGCCATGAAGATCATCATCTTTGCCGCAGGAGTCGCTGTCGGATACGTGATCGGGTCGCGCGCCGGCCGTGGAGCCTACGAGGATCTGCGCCGCAAGTGGCACGGGTTCACCGAGTCCGACACCGTGCAGCACATGAAGGGGGACGTGAAGGACTTCGCCGGCCGCGCCGCCGCCGACGTGGGGGACCGCGTCAGCGAGACCGTGAGCAAGGTCACCGAAAAGGCGTCGGCCAAGATCGACGAGGTCACCGGGAAGGCCTCCGCCAAGATCGACGAGGTCACCGGGAAGAACGGGAACGGTTCGGCCACCGCGACTCCCGCGATCTGAGCGGACGCACCGCCGCCGGCCTCCCGGTTCACGCCCCTTCGGGCGGGTGGGCGAGCAGGTCCACCCGCTCGGAGAGGTAGCCGGCGAAGGGACGTGCGCCCGCATCGCCGGCCGCCGGACTCCAGCGCACCAGGGCCTCGCCGTCGCGCAGGAAGAGCGGGCCGTCCGCGTCGTGCAGCAGCGCAGCATCCAGAGGGATACGCGGAGCGTCGAAGTTCACCGTCTCGCCGTCGCGGAAACCGCCGCGCCGCGCCGCCGCCCGCAGCGACCGGCGATCCTCCACCGACCGTGAGAGATTCTGCGGCCGGCCCGGAGGTGTCGCACGGATCAGCGTCCCGGTCGCCCGCAGTGCGCCGTCCGGTTCCAGCAGGAGGACGCCCAGTCGCCAGACGGCACCGACGCGGCGGAGCACCGGCTCCCGGCGGATCAGGAACGACCGCCGTGCCGGTATCAGCTCGGCGAGAGCCTCCCGGCGGGCATCGCCGGCGGCCAGTGCAGCGATGGCGTCGGCGATGGCCGCGTGGATGCGCGCGATCCCATCCTCGTCGCTACCGGCTGCCACGCCTTGAGCCTACGGCGGGGCGGGGGCTCTCACGCCGCGTGGATCGAGTACGAGTTGTCGTCCGTGACCAGCAGCAGCTCGAGCCCGGCCTGATGCCGCAGGATCACGAGAGCTGACGGATCCGTCGCGGCCACCCGCTCGATCTGGTTCAGGAAGATCCGGGCCATCTCGTCGGTGACGCGGAAGTCGCGCCCGAGCGCGTGGACGAGATATCCCGGCTGGGCACCCCGATGATGACCCAGCCCGGTCTCCTCCGCGAAGTCCTCGACAGCGACACGGATATCAGACGTCATGGTCATCTGGAGCTCCTTCTCTAGCGTTGAGGACAGTAGTCCCGAATCCCGCGCCGTACAGGGGTTGACGAAGAGTTAGATGGACGTCATGAAAACGTTCACCTTCCCCCGCACCGGCATCTCCGCGTCGAACATCGTCCTCGGCCTGATGCGCATCTCCTCGCTCGACGACGAGCAGATCCGGAGGCTGGTCCGAACGGCCCGCGACGAGGGCGTGACGATGTTCGACCATGCGGACATCTACGGCACGGAGCTCCACGGTTGCGAGCGTCGCTTCGGCGCCGCCGCTGCCATCCCGGCCGCGGAGCGCGACCAGGTCGTCATCCAGTCGAAGGTCGGCATCCGGAACGGGTTCTTCGACTTCTCCCGCGACCACATCCTCGATTCCGTGGATAAGTCCCTCGCCGCCCTCAGGACGGACTACCTCGACCTCCTGCTCCTCCACCGCCCGGACACCCTCGTCGAGCCCGAGGAGGTCGCGCTCGCCTTCGACGAGCTGCAGAGCGCGGGGAAGGTCCGCGCGTTCGGAGTGTCCAATCAGACGCCGGGGCAGATCGAGCTCCTGCAGCGCTCCCTGTCGCAGCCGCTCGTGGCGAACCAGGTGCAGCTCAGCATCACCCACGCTCCGCTGATCGCGCAGGGCGTCGCGGCGAACATGGCGGGACTCGAGCAGTCCGCGTCCCGCGACAACGGCATCCTGGACTATGCCCGGCTGCACGACATCGTGCTCCAGGCCTGGTCACCGTTCCAGAAGGGCTTCTTCGACGGCGTGTTCCTCGGCGACCGGGAGAACTACGCCGAGCTCAACGACGTGATCGACGAGCTGGCCGAGAAGTACGACGTCACACCGACCGCGATCGCCGTGGCCTGGATCACGCGGCACCCGGCCGGGATGCAGGTGGTGCTGGGCACCACGAACGCCCAGCGGGTGCGTGACGCGGCGGCCGGTTCGGAGATCCCGCTGACGCGGCAGGAGTGGTACCGGCTGTTCACGTCGGCGGGCCACACCCTGCCGTAACCGGGGCCCGACATTCGTCACGAATGTGGCGTTCAGCGCGCTCGGAGTGAACATTCGTGACGAATCTTGCGCCGTTCTGTGCTCGACCCGGTACGGTCGAAAGGTGGACGACCAACGGCTGTCGCTGCTGCGCCGAGCGGCGATGCGGGTGTGGCTGGCGCGGGTCGCCGCCGTCCGCGCCGGGCTGGTGCGCCCGGTGGGCGGGCGCCAGTCGTTCGTCGCCGGACGTCGTCCGCTGCGGGTCCTGATCGTCGGATCCGGGCCGGCGGCCGGCTGGGGCGTCGGGAGCCACGATCTCGGGCTTGCCGGCGGGGTCGCTCGCGCGCTCGCCGCATCCACCGGGTCCGGAGCCGTCGTCGATGTGGTGCCGCATCCCTCCGCGGGCGTGCGGCGTCTGGGCCGGATTCTGGAGGCGACAGGCGACGACCGGTACGACGCGATCGTTCTGAGCGGCGCGGTGCCGGACGCTCTGCGGCTTCCCGAGCCTCACCGCTGGGGCCTGCGCTTGCGGCGGCTGATCGAGCGCGCCCAGGCGCTCGGGCCACGATCCGTGGTCTGGCTGGGTGCGCAGCCCATCCGATCCATCCGCCCCTACGACTCACCCATGGGCGAGGTGGCCGACCTTCACGCGCGACGGCTCAACGCGGTGGCCCGCGAGACCTGCGAGGAAGCCGGCGCCCTGTTCGTCGCCCTGGAGGCGCCTCCGCGAACCGACTCGCGGCGACATCGGAGCCCCGCCGACTACCTGTTCTGGGCGCGGCAGCTCGTGGATGTTCTGGCTCCCGCACTCGACGCGGACGCGACGGCGCGCGTCACGCCCGTGAACCCGGCCTCCGATCGGGTCGAGGCGATCGAGCGGCTGAGGCTGAGCAACCGGGGAGGGGACGAGCGGCTGGACGGCATCGTCGGCACCGCGAAGCGGACTCTCGGTACGGAGATCGCGATGTTCACCGTGCTCGACGATGTGCGGGAGTGGCCGCTGGCATCGACCACCGGGACCACCTTCGACATCCCGATCGAGCAGTCGGCGTGCATCCACACCATCCAGACGCCCGACGGCATGGTGGTCCTGAACGCCGTAGAGGACGAGCGTTTCGCCACGAATGCCCTGGTGATCGGGCCGGCCGGGCTGCGCTACTACGCCGGTTACCCCGTGGAGGCTCCCGACGGCACGCGCATCGGCGCGCTCTGCGTGTTCGGGCGGCTCCCGCGCGAGCAGGCCGACGGCGACGCCGATCTGGATGTGCTGCGCGAGCTCGCCCTGCTGGTGCAGCGCGAGCTGTGGCGGTGGGAGCCGGAGGAGCGGAGCTAGCGCGCGGTTCAGCCCTCGAGCGCGGTGAGGAGGCGGTCGAGCGAGCCGCCGAGGCCCCAGCGCTCGGCCAGGGGCGCGAGCGCAGCACGCTGTTCCGGTGTGGGATGGACGAGGGGCGCGTTCACCGCGGGCAACGGGAGGTCGCGCACGACCTCGACGACGCGCGGTGCGACCGCGAGATAATCGGCTGCCGCCAGGAAGCGGGCGCGCGCTGCCGGCTTTATGCCGCTGCCGGAATCTTGGGCTGCCGCGATGATGCCGTCGAGGTCGCCGTACTCGGCGAGCAGAGCGGCGGCCGTCTTCTCGCCGATCCCGGCGACGCCGGGCAAGCCATCCGAGGTGTCACCGCGCATCGCCGCGAAGTCGGCGTACTGGTCGGCGCGCACGCCGTACTTCTGCTCCAGGGTCTCGCCCGTGACGAGTTCCAGGTTGCTCATGCCGCGCGCGGTATAGATGACTCGCATGTCACGTGCATTGTCGACCAGCTGGAACAGGTCGCGGTCGCCGGTGACCACATCCACGGGGCCGTCCGCGCGCGTCGCGAGTGTGCCGATGACGTCGTCCGCCTCGTGGTCGGCCGCACCCACGATCGGGATGCCGACCGCGCCGAGCACCTCCCGGATGAGCGGCACCTGGGTGACGAGAGCTGCGGGCGTCTCCTCCACATCCACCCCGCCGGGCACCAGCTGCGCGACACGGTGCGCCTTGTAGCTCGGGATGAGGTCCACGCGCCAGCGCGGCCGCCAGGCGTCGTCCCAGCAGGCGACCAGGACATCCGGCCGGTAGTCCGTGACCAGCTTGGCGATGATGTCCAGGAAGCCCCGCACGGCGTTCACGGGCGTGCCGTCCGGCGCCTTCACCGTGTCGGGCACGCCGTAGAACGCGCGGAAGTAGAGCGAGGCGCTGTCGAGCAGCATGGTTCGGCGGGTCACGCCCCCGATCCTGCCATGGACGGATGCGCGCGTGCACGCATCGCGCCGCCGCCCGCGAGGACCGGAACCGCCGCCAGGCGACCGGGCGCTAGCGTGGTCGGGTGACCTCTGCCCCGCTCATCGTGTCCGCCGTCGCTGTCGTGCGCGATCGCTCCGTGCTCATGGTGACCGCCCGCGGCCGGGACGTGTACTACCTGCCCGGGGGCAAGGTCGACCCGGGCGAGACGGCGGAGCAGGCCGCCGCACGAGAGGCGTTCGAGGAGGTCTCCCTCCCGCTCGAGTCGGCGGACCTCGAGGAGCTCTTCGAAGTCCGGACGCAGGCCCACGGCGAGCCGGACGGGCGCCTGGTGCACATGCGCGTCTTCCGGGCGTGGACCACGGACAGCCCGGTTCCGTCGAATGAGGTGGGCGCCATCCACTGGACGACCAGCGCAGACGCCGGTCGTTGCCCTCCGGCCGGAGTCGAGGTCCTCCGGCGGCTCGTGGAGCTGGATCTCATCGACTGACGCACGCCGGCGCCCGGTGGAGCGACGAGGGGCGGCCCGTGTCGACGGACCGCCCCTTGCCACCGGTAACGCGGTGGGGCGTTATGGCCGCTCGGCCCAGCCGCCGCGCGGCGGCGTCGGCCAGTGAGGCCGCGTGGGCACGATCGAGCTGACCGCGCCGGTCGCCGGGTCGAGCAGCACCTGCCGGTGCTGCGGGTGCCGCCAGTCGAACAGCCCGCCGAGGGAGCCCGCGCGGGCGTCGAAGGACGCGTCGCCGATCCGCCCGGTCAGCCAGTTGTTCTCGATGAAGCGCAGCACACTGGTCTGCTCGATGGCGGTGTGGTCCACCGCGTTCTGCGCGGCCCAGGGCGAGATCAGCAGCAGCGGAAGGCGCTGGCTGGGGCCGCAACGGTCGGCGTAGCCGCCCGCGACCTGCGTGACGCTGGTGCACACGCTGGAGTCGAAGGCCGAGTCGTTCGAGCCGTTCAGAACCTTCGGCGCGACGTGGTCGTACCAGCCGTCCGAGTCGTCGTACGCGACGACGACCGCGGTGCTGGACCAGCTGTCGGACTTCTGGAGGGCGTTGATCTCGTTGACGAGGAACCTCTGCTCGTCGATCGGGTCCGAGTAGCCGGCATGACCGTCCTGCGCCGCCGGGGCCTTCAGGAAGGAGACCGCCGGCAGGTTGTCCGCCGTGAGCGCCGCGTCGAACGAGGTCAGGTCGTACTGGTGGTTGGCCTGGTCGGTGTGCCCGATCGCCTTCACCGAGGTGGGGGCGAGGTGGTGCGGGTTCGACGTCGACGCGTAGTACTGGAACGGCGAGTGGTGCGGCGAGTAGTCCTTCGGCGTCGCACCCGCGATGTTCGCGGTGGTCGCGTCGCACGTGGCGTACGAGCCGGCCTGGCCGTTCCAGGGGGTGGTCGGCGTGAAGCCGCCCTGGAACCAGCCCCAGCTGACGCCCTTCGCGTTCAGCAGGTCGCCGACATTGCGGCCCGACATCCCGACGACGGCCGAGGACGCCGTGTGGTCGTTGTCGGAGCAGTCGTCGTAGGCCGGGTCCGGGTCGCCGATGACGGTGCCGACGCCGTGTGCGTCAGGCGACTGGATGGCAGTGGACGCGGTGAGCACCGCTCCCGTCTTCGGGTCGTAGGCGGTTCCACCGTGGGTCTGGCCGGAGACCAGGTTGAGCGCTCCGGGCGTGGACGGGCCGAAGGTGGTGTCCCAGCTGTTGTCGCTCATGGCGTAGTTCTGGGCGTAGTTCCACAGACCGGTCACCGTGTTGCCGTCGTAGTAGTCCATGACGAGACCCGGAGCGCCGTACGCGCCGGTGCACGTGTCGGTCTCGGTCTTCTGGACGAACTGGTCCATCGCGCCGCCGTCGACGGCCTTCTGCTCCGCCGCGTAGCTGTGGTTCTGGTCGCAGGTGACAGCCTGGGCCGGGCTGAGGCGCTTCGGCGCGTACAGGTTCGGGTTGTTCGTCAGCGTTCCCGAGGTGGCGAGGGTGTCGGCCTTCGGGGTGTTGGCGGCGGCCTGGAAGGGCGTGCCGTCGGTGTTCGCCGCGTTCGGGTAGGTGCCGAAATAGTGGTCGAAGGAGACGTTCTCGTCGAAGATCACGACGAGGTGCTTGATCGGGGTGGTGGTCTGGTTGGAGTGGTCGCCGTGCTGGCCGCCGGCGGAGGCGACGGCGGGCGCGCCCGCGAGGACGCCGGCGCCCGCGAGGGCGGCCGCGCCGGCGAGCGCGACGCCGGCCAGAGCGACCGGGGAGCGGCGCAGACGAGAGGGTCTGAACACGATTCCTTCTTCCTTTTCTTCACTTCCCCGGCACGGGCGTGACGGGATGCCTCCGCTGGACGGGCCTGCTCAGGCGAGCATGGTGCGGCCGAGCCAGTCGGAGGAGTCGCGGGCTCCGGGGAGCGCGAAGTAGTACCCGCCGCCGAACGGCTGGATGTAGTCGGTCAGCGGCTCGCCCGCCAAGCGCTTCTGGACCGCGACGAACTGGCGGTCGAGGTCCTGGTTGAAGGCGACGAAGATCAGGCCCATGTCGAGGTTTCCGTTGACGTCGAGCCCGCCGTCGTAGTTGTATGCCCGGCGGAGCATGCGCCGCCGATCGGTGTCCTTCGTGCGGGGATTGGCGAGCCGGATGTGCGCATCCAGCTGGATGACATCTCCGGTGGCGTCGTTCTCGTAGTGAGGGTCGTCGAACTCGGACGAGGCCGTCAGCGGCGCCCCGGAGTCGCGGCGGCGCCCGATCATGTTCTCCTGCTCGTGCAGGTTCACGCGGTCCCAGAACTCGACCCGCATCCGGATGACGCGGACGACGTGGTAGCTCCCTCCGGCCACCCACGCGGGCTCGGCTCCTCCCGGCGTCGCCCAGACCAGGCGCGCCATCTCCGCGGCGTCACGGGCGTCGGGGTTGCTGGTGCCGTCAGGTTGCGTGGCGTGCCGCTGGGGCGCGGGGGCGAGACGAACCCGTCCTGCCGCCAGCGCACCTGCATGCCGCCTCGCGTCGCGCGCGCGATCTCCCGGACCGCGTGCGTGACCGCATCCCGGTCGTCGGCGCACACCTGGAGCAGCAGATCGCCGTCGCAGACGTCCCTGCGGAGGGCGTCGTCGGGGAACTCGTCCATGGTCCGCAGCCGCGCGGGCTTGGCGCGGGCCAGCCCGAAGCGGTCGTCGAACAGCGTGGCGCCGGCCGAGACGGTGACGGTCAAGGAGTCGGGCACCACCGTCGGGCCGAGGACCCCGGAGTCCCGGGGAGGAGCGGTGAGGCCGGGGTCGGGCGGTGTGCCGCCGGTGGTGAGGAAGCGCGCTCGCTCGGTGACCGTCTTGAACAGGTCGGCGAGCTCGGCGCGGGAGGTGGCCGTCACGTCCAGCGCGACGAAGGAGGCGGCGCGCTGCGGCGGCGTCAGGATGCCCTGCTGGTGCGGGCCGTGAAACGGGACAGCGGCGCGGGTCGCGGCATGGGGACGACCGCCTGCCGCACCGAGACCGCCCGCCGCAGTGAGGGCCGTCGCCGCTGTCGCCGCCGTCGCCGCTGTCGCCGCCGTCGCAGCGCTCGCCTGCAGGAAGCCGCGGCGTCCCATCCCGTTCATGAGTCCCTCCTCGGATCGCACAGCGCAGCCACCGGCGCCAGCAGTTCCGCGGCTCGGTCGAGGGCCGCATCCACTCGCTCGCGAGCCGGGCGATCGAGTCCGCTCAATGTGGTCCAGCTGCCGTCGGCTGCGCGGTGGGACTCGACGAGCGCCTCCGCCTCCGACAGCGCCCGCTGCGTCTCCGCGAGCCGGTCGTAGCGACTCGTGAGCACCTCGTGCAGCGGCGCGAGTGCCGCCGCGGCTCCCGCGAGATTCGCGTCGACAGTCGCGAGCGACGTCCCCGATCCGGCGTCATCGGCGCCGGTCAGGGTGTTCTGGATGGCGTCCTCCACGATCTCGTGCGCGCGCAGCCCCACCTGGCCGGGATCGAGTTGCTCGCCGGCGAACGTCGTCACCAGCCGGTCCACCAGTCCGCTGAGGACGTGCGCCGACGCGGCGACCGCTTGTGCCGTCCCTCCCTGCCAGAGCTGCGACTCGACCAGGTGGAAGCCGGTCAGCCCGTGCCGCGGGAGCCCGTCGAGCTGGTCGCCGACATCGCCGAAGGCGCTGTACGCACCGCCGAGCGTCTCGTACGTGGTGTGTGCGGTCAGCCAGTCACGCTTCGCGGCTGCTAGGTCGCCCTCCTCGGCGTCGGCGGCCACCGCGGCGACCTGACGCTGGAGCACCGGGAGGCGCGCGGCGACCCAGGCCGTGTAGGTCTTCGCGACCGGGATGAGGTCGTTCCGGGTCACCGGGACGACGCCCGGCGTCAGCTGCGCGCCCGGCGGAGCCTTCCCCACGGTGACGGTCGGACCGCGAACCGGGTCGGCGTCGGCCGGCAGGCAGACGAAGCGGTAGCGTCCGGCGCCCAGCGAGACCCGGGCGGTGGCGTGGGCGCCGGCTCCGAGACTCTCGAGGTCGAGGTACACGCGCGTGCTGCCGACGGACTCCAGGTAGACCTCGATGCCGTCCACCGTCGTGTTGGTCACTGTGAAGCTCTGGTCTCCCCCGTCGGCGCGGGATGCGCTCCCGCCCCATCCGTGGCCGCAGTCGTCGAGGCCCGCGGAGACGTCGAAGGACCCGGCAGCCGATCCCGCTGTCGCCGGCACCGGCCGCAGCACCGCGGTCAGCACACCGGCCACGACTACCAGCGTTCCGATCGCCGCAAAGAGCGCGGCCAGCCGGGCGCGAGTCGACATCGGCGGATGCCTCCAGAAGGGGATGCGGGGATCCGGGCGAGCGCCCGGCGTGAGCGATCCTAGAAGCGTGCCGGAGACTGTGGAGGCGCCTTCACGCGGAGTTCACCCGACGGACATCCGAGCGCCACCGCACGGGGGACAGAGCCGTCGTTCGGGACGCGAACAGGGGCCGGACACCCGCTCGCGCCCGGGCGCATCATAGGAGAGTCGGACGGGGACGGAAGGGGGACCGATGCGCGAGGCCCGCTGCCCGCAGTGCCGGAGCGTCGCCCGGCTCGTGCGCAATCCCTACTACGGCGCCGGGCTCGCGGTGCACGCCGACCTTCTCGTGTGCGACGCCTGCGGCTACGCGGCGCTGGCCGACGACATCCCGGACGACGAACTCGAGGAGGCGCCACCGCCTCCCGGCCGCCTCCGCCGCTTCCTCCGCCGTCTCCTCCGACGCTGAGCGTCGCTGAGCGTCGCTCAGCGGCGCTCAGCGGCACTCAGCGGCACTCAGCGGATACGCACGCGCCCTTGCTGCCACATCCGCGCAGCCGTGACCCGCGGATTCGCCTGCTCGTCCGCATCCACGCCCAGCGCCGCATACAACCGGGCGAGGATCGTCTCGACCGCACGCACGCTCGTCCCGCGCTCGGCAGCGATCCGACGCGTGGATGCGCCCGACGCGACCAGCCGCAGCACCTCGGCCTGCGCGCGGGTGACCGTGCGCACATCCTCGTCGGGTTCTGCGACCCGGTGCTCGCCGCCGACGATGGCGGCATCCACAGCGGCGACCAGCACGTCCACATCCTTCACCTGCGATTTCACCAGGTACACGACGGACGGCGGGAGGGCGTCGTCGCCGACCGCCAGCTCGGGCGACAGGTGCGAGGTGAGCACGACGAGCCCGACCCAGGGGAGCTCGCGGTGGACACGCCAGAGCAGCTCGGCGCCCGAGTCGCCGCCGCCGAAGTCGAGGTCCGTCACGATCGCGTTCGGCTCCACCTCGACGATGGTGGCCCAGGCGTCGGCGGCGCTCGTCGCCTGCGACGCCTCGATGCCCGTGGAGCGGAGGGCGGACGCGACCATCGACGCGGTGAAGACGTCGTCATCGGCCACCACGGCACGGAGCGTGCGGGTTCTCGCGGAGGTATCGGTCATCGTTCTGGGTCTGTCCCTTACGTTTCCGCCCGAGAGGTGGACGCCACGAGTTCTGCGACGGCGTCGAGGAACACGCTGAGGGGGATGGGCTTGCTCAGGTAGCCGATCCCGGTTCCTGCGAGGTCGACCGGTGGGGTCAGGGAGCCGCTCAGAACCAGTATCGGTCGGCGGCTGCCGTCACTCCGGTGGCCGAGCAGCGCCAAGCATTCGCTGAGCGAACATTTCGGAAGGATCGCATCGAGCACCACTGCGTCCGGATCCACCTCGGCCGAGACCGCACGCGGGTCGTCCGTGGAGGTCGCCCGATACCCGCGGCTTCTCAGAGCCGCGGTCAAGGTGGCCCGGATGAGCGGGTCGTCATCGACGACGAGGATGTCCGCACCGGAGGTTTCGGCGACCATGGCGGCCAGTGTAGGCCGATCTCTGCCTACAATCCCCCCATGCCCTCGCAGCTCCGACCGCGCCCAGGCGCATGACGACGCCGTCCGAAGCGCTGCGCCGAGGCGGACTGGATGCCCTGTTCCACGGCCATCCGGACGGCGTCTGCGTCGTCGACATCTCCGGAACCTTCGTCGACTGCAACAGCGCCCTTGCCGCACTGACCGGCTACCCGCTGGAGGAGCTGGCCGGGATGACGTTCTCGCGGCTCCTGCACCCCGAGGCAGTCGATCACACCATGGCGCGATTCGGTGAGGCGCTCGCCGGGGAGAACCGCCGGTACGTCACGCGCATCGTGACGGCCAAGGGCCGCATCCGCTCGCTCGATGTGACGCTCATCCCGCTGCGCGGCGATGACGGCGAGGTGGTCGGCGTGCTCTCGATCGCTCGCGACATCGGCGACGTGGAGCGTGCCGCTGTGGCTGCGGCCGGCAACGAAGCGCTGGTGCGGATGGCCGCCCGGATCGCCGGATTCGCCGGCTGGGTCGTCGACGTCGAGACGGGCCAGATCGAGTGGAGCGAGGGCCTGTTCGGGCTGCTCGGGATGGAGCCGGGGCCGGTCCCGCTCGACGACGACGCCCTGGCGCTGTTCCTGCCCGAGGACCGGCGGGCCGTGCGCACGGCCTTCCAGCGGACGACGTTCCATGGCGCTCCGCTCGATGTCCGGGCGACCATCGTGACCGCCGGCGGTCGCTCGATGCACGTCCACATCGTCGGCGAGCCGGAGCTGAACGAGAACGGCCAGGTGGTCCGGATCCACGGCGCGTTCCACGACGTGACCGCTCTGGTGCGCCACCGGGAGGAGCAGCGGGCGATGGCCCGGCTGCTGCGCGACTCCCTCGACCAGGTGCACGACGCGATCGGCTTCGTCGACCGGTCCTGGAGATTCACGTTCGCGAACACGTGGGCGTTGCAGCTCGCGGGCATCGACGAGCAGCAGTTGCGCGCTCGTCCCCTGTGGGAGATGTTCCCCACCGCTCTCGGCAGCGCCTACGAGGGCATCTACCGGGACGCGATGGAACGCGGCGTCGCCGGAAGCGCCCGCGCCTTCTCGCCCGAGTGGGGGCGGTGGTTCGAGGTGGACGCGCATCCCACCGAGGAGGGCATCGCGATCATCGTGCGCGATGTGACCGACGATCAGGAATCGCGGCGCAAGCTCGACGAGTACACGCGTCGGGTGGCGTCGCAGGCGGCGCTCCTGGACGCAGCGCGCGATGCCATCCTCGTGCGGGACCTCGACGGCGTCGTGCGCTACTGGAACCGCGGCGCCGAGACGATCTACGGCATCACGGCGGTGGACGCGGTCGGCCGTTCCGTGCGTGGCCTCCTCTACGACGACCCGGCCGAGTTCGACGCGGCCTCCGCCGCGCTGCTTCGGGACGGGTTCTGGGTGGGAGAGCTACGGCAGCGGCGGGCGGACGGCTCGCAGCTCATCGCCGACTGCCGCTGGCAGCTCTCGCGCGCAGAGGACGGCGAGGTCACCGTTTTCGCCGTCAACTCCGACATCACGGAGCACCGGCGGCAGGAGGAGCAGCGCATCCGCACGCAGCGGATGGAGAGCCTCGGGACCCTCGCCGGCGGCATCGCGCACGACCTCAACAACGTGCTCACGCCCATCCTGATGTCGGTGCAGCTGCTGCGCCAGGACGAGCCGGACGCCCGGCGCCGCGACATGCTGGACGCTCTGGATGCTGCGGCCCAGCGCGGTGCGGCGATGATCCGTCAGGTGCTGTCGTTCGCCCGCGGGTCGGAGGGGCGAAGGGAGCCGGTCGACCTGGTGGCGTTGCTGCAGGAGGTCGGCCGGTTCTGCCGGGAGACGCTTCCGAAGTCGATCGACCTCCGGCTGGACATCCCCGACCGGCTGCCCGCGGTGGCGGGCGACGACACCGAGCTCTTCCAGGTACTGGTGAACCTGATCACGAACGCGCGCGACGCGATGCCCGAGGGCGGGGTGCTGAGCGTCCGCGCAACGGAGGAGGGCGACGGCGTCCGGCTCGAGGTCCGCGACTCCGGTTGCGGGATGGACGGGCCGACCGTCGGCCGCATCCTGGAGCCGTTCTTCACCACGAAGCAGACGGGCACCGGCCTCGGGCTGCCGACCTCCGCCGCCATCGTGAAGGCGCACGGCGGCGAGCTCGAGGTCGAGACCGCGCCCGGCGCGGGCACCGCGATCGGCTTCGCGCTGCCCGCCACTGCCGGGGATGCACCCGTGCGGCTGCGCGCTGGTGCGCCGGTTCCGGGGCGCGGGCGTGGGCGGCGGGTCCTCGTGGTGGACGACGAGTCGGCCATCTGCGAGCTGGTCCGCCAGACGCTCGACCGCGACGGCTTCGTCACCGAGGTCGCCCACGGGCGGGATGCGCTCCGCCTGCTCACGGCCGATCGCCCCTTCGACGCCGTGATCACCGACATCATGATGCCGGGCGTGAGCGGAGACGAGATCGCTCGGCATGTCTCCACGGAGCAGCCGCAGGCCGCGATCGTGCTGATGAGCGGGCTGCTGCCCGGTCCGGCTGCTCGGGCGGCCGTCGAGCGCGACGGAGCGCACTTCCTGCCGAAGCCGTTCACGCCGACCGCCTTGCTGGCGACGCTGGACGCGGCGCTGCAGCGGCAACCGGATCCCGCGGCACTGCTGCGGGCGATTCTCGAGCCGGCCCTCCAGGAGGCTGCGGCGGCGTTCGCGGCGCTCGCGGCAGAGCGGACGGAGCCAGGTGGCGAAGCGGGCGATGAGCCCGTCCCGCTCGCCGCGGCCGAGCGGAAGCGGCTGAGCACCCTCCTGGCGACGGCCGCCGAAGCCGCGCAGCAGGCGCTCGGCGATCGGGCGAGCGAGCCGCGCATCCACCGGATCGTCGGTGCCGCTGCCTCTGCGGCCATGGCGCTGTCGTTCGGCGCCGAGGTCGTGCCGGTCTCGGAGGTGCGGCGGCAGCTCGACGAGGGCCTGAGGATCCTGGCGGCGGGATCCTGGTCACCCGAAGACCAGGATCCCGCCGAATGGATGTCGCGCTGACGCCGCCGGGACCGGGGGGACGGGGGAGGCGGCGCGAGCACGCAACGCATCGATCATCCGCGCTGCGTCGTCGCGCGTGCAATGCCCTACACAGGCAGGTGTGCGTTCCGCGAACAAGAAAAGTAGCTGACGAGAGCGCTCTCCTATGCGAAGCTTCAGACATGAAGGAATCTCAGAGTGCGGAAGTGACGGAGCCGGCATCCGTCGGTGGGCCGGGCCGAGCCCCGGCTGGGATGCCTATCACGATCCGTTTGGGCGAGCGGGAGTACGCCGCCCTGGTCCGGATCGCGCGAGCGCGCGACACCACAGCAGCAACCCTGGTGGAGCAGCTGGTCCTGCATGCCCTCGGCAAGGCGAGCATTCCGCCGCCGGCCGATTCGCATCCCGCACGCCGCCATACCACCTACGAAGAGGCGACCGCGGGGTTCCGGCGGGATACGCCCCGATTGGCTCCCGAGCTGTAACCGAGCACCGTCGCCTCACCCGTTTCACCGTTCTCACAGCGGGCGTACAGTCCGGGGCGTGATTCATCGACTGCTCGCCGTACGTGTGGCATCCGGGGCACTCGCGCTGCTCCTGGCCGCCGCCCTCGCCGGGTGCTCCGCGGACGCGAACGCGCGCGGGAGCCTCTCGCAATCCGCCACCACTGCGGCCTCCGCCTCGCGTGCCGCCGGCCTGCTCCTCGGCCAGAACGAGAACGGCCAGATCCTGCCGACGGTCCTCGACACGGGGCTGTCCGATGCGGCCGCCCGCCTGGCCGCACAGGCCCAGAACGTCGTGACCCTCACGGCGATCGGCGGCATCGGCGCCAGCCGGGCGCGCGTGCTCTCGGACATCCGGGCCGCTCAGGATGCGGTCGCTTCGGCCCAGGAGGCCTCCGCGGCGGGTCACGACTCCGGCCGCGCGTTGGAGCGGCAGCGCCAGGAGCTCGATCGCGTCGCGCAGCAGCTCGCCGCGAGCTCGAAGCGGCTGGAACAGCAGTGAAGGGCATTTTCGCTGTCGCCCTCGGAGTCTTGACGGCGATCGGCGGCTTCGTCGACATCGGGGACCTGGTGACGAGCAGCCTCGTTGGGTCGCGGTTCGGGCTCACCCTCGGCTGGGTGCTGATCGTCGGCGCGGTGGGCATCTGCCTGTTCGCCCAGATGTCGGGCCGGGTCGCCGCCGTCAGCGGGCGGGCCACCTTCGAGATCATCCGGGAGCGGCTCGGCGCCCGGATGGCCCTCGCCAACCTGTCGGCCTCGTTCCTCATCAACCTGCTCACCCTCGCGGCCGAGGTCGGCGGCATCGCGCTCTCCCTGCAGCTCGCCTCCAGCATCGAGCCGGCGCTGTGGTTCCCGGTCGCCGCGATCGCGCTCTGGATCGTGATCTGGCGGGTGAAGTTCTCGATCCTCGAGAACGTGACCGGACTGCTGGGCCTCGCCCTCCTGGTCTTCGCCGTCGCCGTCTTCTTCCTCCACCCCGACTGGTCGGCGCTCGGCTCCCAATTCCTGCTCCAGCCGTCGCCGCACTCCGACGAGGCTCCCGCGACGTACTGGTACTACGCGATCGGACTCTTCGGGTCCTCGATGACCCCCTACGAGGTCTTCTTCTACTCCTCGGGGGCCATCGAGGAGAAGTGGACCGCGAAGGACCTCAAGCAGTCGCGCCTGAACGTCCTCGTCGGCTTCCCGCTCGGCGCCATCCTGTCGCTGTCGATCGTCGCGTGTTCGGCGATCGTCCTGCTCCCGAAAGGCATCGGGGTGGCATCGCTGTTCGAGACGGCGCTCCCGGTGGCGCAGGCGTTCGGGAAGATCGGCCTGATCATCGCGATCCTCGGGTTCGTCGCCGTGACGTTCGGGGCGGCACTGGAGGTCACCCTCTCGAGCGGGTACGCGCTCTCGCAGTTCTTCGGATGGCCGTGGGGCAAGTTCCGGCGCCCGGCTGCAGCCTCCCGGTTCCACGTCGTGATGATCCTCTCCCTCCTCGCGGCGATCGGGATCCTGTTCACCGGCGTCGACCCGGTGCAGCTCACCGAGTTCTCCGTGGTCTTCTCGGCGATCGCGCTGCCCCTGACGTACCTTCCGATCCTCATCGTCGCGAACGACCCCGGGTACATGGGCGACCGGGTGAACGGCAAGCTGACCAACTTCTTCGGGCTGGTCTTCCTGGGCATCGTCCTGCTCGCGTCGATCGCCGCCATTCCTTTGATGATCATCTCGGGAGCAGGAGCATGAGAAACGATCGCGAACTTCCCACGCCGCCGCGGGTCGCCGGCCGCGTCCTCGACGCCGACCTAGAGCTGCTCGACCGGCAGATCCTCGACCCGGACGGCGTCCCGATCAGCGCCGTCGACGACCTGGAGTTGAGCACGCCGGCCGATCTCGCGCGGCTGGATCCCCAACATCCACCCGTGGTCCAGGCGCTCCTGACCGGGCCCATCCTGATGACGCGCATCTTCGGGGGCCGGCTACCCGAATCGCGATTCATCCGCATCCCCTGGAGCATCGTCACGCGGGTCGGCACCGTCGTGAGCGTCGGTGCCGCCGCGGACTCGCTCGACGCCAGCTGGACGGAGCGGTGGATGCGCGACCACGTCATCAGCCGCATCCCGGGAGGTCGCCATGATCCTGAGTGACCTGCTGGGCAGCCCGGTCCTCACCGCCGACGGCGAGCGGGTGGGCCAGGTGGTGGATGCGCGCCTCGCGCTCGACGGGCCGCCGGACGGATTCATGGTGACCACGCGGGTGTACGGACTGGTGGTCAGCCCGCACGCGCACCGGTCGTTCGCGGGCTACGAGCGGACGGGGGTGGACGCCCCGGCGCTGATCGCCCGGTTCCTGAGCTGGCGGGCGCGCGGGTCGGTTCTCGTGCTGTGGACCGACCTGGCGTCGTTCACCGACGATGTCGTGCGGCTGCGTCCTGGAGCCCGGCTGTACTCCCCGCGTCTGGAGGATTCCGGCCCCTGACGAGCGGTTTTGTCAAGGACTGACGGCTTCGGGGAGTCGTTGGTTTCGTACGGGGCAGGAAACCTCACCAGTTCACCGAAGGGGGTCACCATGACGACCGTCAACCCGTCCGACCGGAGGTTCGCCGACCGCGACGACCACCGTTACGCCGCCACGGCGTCGCAGAAGGCGTCGCTCATCGCGGGGATCGTCTTCCTCGTCGTCGGCATCGCCGGCTTCATTCCGGGGCTGACGACGGACTACGGCGATCTGAGGTTCGCCGGGAACGACTCCATGGCCATGCTGCTCGGGATCTTCCAGGTCTCGGTGCTGCACAACATCGTCCACCTGCTGTACGGCGTGGCCGGCCTGGCCTTCGCGGCATCCCGCCTGGGATCGCGCAACTATCTGGTCATCGGCGGAATCGTCTACGCGGTGATCTGGGTGTACGGCCTCTTCTTCGGCGGCGACCACCCGGCGGACTTCGTGCCGCTCAACAGCGCCGACAACTGGCTGCACCTGATCCTCGCGGTCGTCATGATCGGACTCGGAATCTTCCTCAGCCCGCGCGGTGCGGGCGTCGACCGTCCCGCGAGGTGACCGTCGACGCGGAGTATGTGCTGCCGCTGCGCTGGGTGGACGACGCCGGGTTGCCGGAGCTCGTCGGCTATCTGACGCGGCTGCGTGAGCTGGTCGACGTGACCGTGGTCGACGGCTCCGCTCCGGAGCGGTTCGCGGTGCACGCGCGGGCGCTCCCTGCAGGAGTCCGCCATCTCCCGGTCGAGCCGTGGCCCGGGGCCAACGGAAAGGTCGCCGGGGTCATGACCGGTCTCCGCACCGCGCGCCACGAGCGGGTCGTGCTCGCCGACGACGACGTCCGTTACGACGAGGGCGCTCTGCGCGCGGTGGTCGGGATGCTGGACCGCGCCGACCTGGTGCGCCCGCAGAACGTGTTCGTCCCGGCTCCGTGGCACGCTCGCTGGGACACCGGGCGCAGCCTCCTGAATCGCGCCCTCGGGCACGACTACCCCGGGACGCTGGCGGTCCGCCGCCGGGTGGTGATCGAGGCGGGCGGGTACGACGGCGACGTGCTCTTCGAGAACCTGGAGTTGATCCGGACCGTGCGGGCGGCGGGCGGCCGCGCGTTGGCGGCGGACGGGATCGGCGTGGCCCGCCGCCCGCCGGACGTGCGCCACTTCGCGGGCCAGCGGGTGCGGCAGGCGTACGACGACTTCGCGCAGCCGGGACGCCTCCTCGCCGAGCTCACGGTGCTTCCCCTGGTGCTGGTGTGGATGCGCCGGCCGGCCCGGCTCCTGGCCGCGGCAGTCGCAGTGGTCGCGCTCGCCGAGTGCGGCCGTCGGCGCGCGGGCGGCCGCCTCCTTTTCCCGGCGACGGCATCGCTGTGGGCGCCCCTCTGGCTGGCCGAGCGGGCGGTCTGCGTGTGGCTGGCCGTCGGCGCCCGACTGCGCGGCGGCGTCCGCTACTCCGACGGCCGCCTGCGGCGGGCCGCGACCCCGCTGCGCACCCTCCGCCGCCGATTCGTGACGAATGTCCCCCGACGCCGCTAACGCAACATTCGTCACGAATGTTGCCCCGGAGCGCCGGGAACGCAACATTCGTGACGAATCTTGGACCCCTCGCGGAGCCCGGGACGCACCGAAGGGGCGCGGAGGCAAGCACTTGACCGCCGGCCCTCTCGCCGGTTCTCTCGGGATATGACACCACGCATCACCCCGCGGGGGCCGGTGAGCGAGGCGCTGCTGGATGCACTGCGGACCGAGCCGTCCGACGCATCCGGCGACGCCGCCCGGTTCTCCCAGAACGCCGCCCGAGCTCTCCGGGCCCAGCCGGACCTCCTCACCGACGAGGACCTCCAACTGACCCTCTTCGTGCTGTACGGACTCCACTACGGCGAAACCGTCGACGCCGACGACGAGTGGGAGTGGCATCCCGAGCTCCTGCGCACGCGTCGCACCATCGAGCGGGAGTTCGAGCGGCAGCTGCGCCGGCGGGTCCAGCTCGGCGAGCTCCCGGAGCCCGACGCCGAAGCCGTCGCCGCCTACCTGTTCGATCTCACCTCGGACGATGGCGGGCCCAGCCTCTCCCGCTACCTCGCGAAGAAGGCGACAGAGGAGCAGGCGGTGGAGTTCGTCATCCACCGCTCGATCTACACGCGCAAGGAGGCGGACCCGCACTCCTGGGCGATCCCGCGCCTGACCGGCCGCCCGAAGGCCGCCCTGGTGGAGGTCCAGGCAGACGAGTACGGAGGTGGACGCCCGGAGCGCATCCACGCCGAGATCTTCGGCCGCACCATGCGCGAGCTGGGCCTCGATGACAGCTACGGGGCGTACATCGACCATGTCCCGGCGATCACACTCGCGTCGTTCACGATGATGTCGATGTTCGGCCTCAACAGGAGTCTGCGCGGCGCCATCGTCGGGCACCTGGCGGCCTTCGAGATGACCTCGTCCATCCCGAACCGGTTCTACGGCAACGGCTTCCGGCGCCTCGGCCACGACGACGACCTCACCTGGTACTACGACGAGCATGTGGAGGCGGATGCCGTGCACGAGCAGATCGCCGGCCGCGACCTCGCCGGGGGGCTGGCGGAGCAGCATCCCGAGCTTCTCCCGGACATCGTGTTCGGAGCAGCCGCCTGCCTCTACGTCGACGGTCTCGCCGGGCAGCACCTGCTGGAGAGCTTCGAGGCGGGCCGCAGTTCGCTGCGCCGGCCGCTGGCGGTGGCCGCATGACCGCGCACGAGGAGCAGCCCGTCATCGTCGCCTGCCCGGACGGTCCGCTGCTGGTCCGCGGGCACATCGACCTGACGGCGCCGGACGGGACGCCGATCGAGCAGCACCGCCGCACGGTTGCACTCTGCCGCTGCGGCGTGTCGACGATCAAGCCGTTCTGCGACGGGAGTCACAAGGCCGTGCATTTCCGGACCGAGAGCTGAGCGACGGCGACCGCTCACTGGCCCACCGGCAACAGACCACCACAAGAGAAGGAGCGGAGATGTCCGACCAGAAGAACACCGAAGGCGACCGCGAAAAGGAGAACGAGGAGGCGAAGGAGCAGATCATCGACAAGCCGTCGCAGGCGGAAGGCGACGAGGGCGACAGCGACCAGGGCTAAGGTTCGTGCATGAGGACGGAGTTGCTCGCGGAGGTGCGGCGTTGAGTGAGAAGGCGGATGCCGCCCCGGACGACGGCCGAGATGAGACCCCGACCGAGCGGGCGGACCGCAATTGGCAGGAGCTGCTGCAGGAGTTCCGCGTCTTCCAGACCGGCACCCAGATCCTCGCGGCCTTCCTCCTGTCGCTGCCCTTCCAGCAACGCTTCGCCCGGCTGCCCCCCTTCGACGTGGGGGTCTACCTCGTCCTGGTGTTCCTCGCGGTGATGATCACGCTGCTGGCCCTCGCCCCGGTGAGCCTGCACCGCCTGCTCTTCCGTCAGCGCGCGAAGGCCGAGCTCGTGGGCCTCGGAAGCAAGATCCTCATCGTGTGCCTTGCCGCGGCATCCCTGCTCTTCACCGGAATCGTGCTGTTCATCGTCGACTTCCTGCTGCACCCTCCCGCGGGGATCATCGCGGCGACCTGCGTCTTCGTGGTGCTGCTCGTCATCTGGGTCGTGCTGCCGCTGGTGGTCCGCGCGCAGCGCCACCGGCACGCGCGGGGTCGCTGAGGCCCCCGCCAACTGCGGTGCGCGAGAATTGCCGGACACGTTGCGCCCACCGAGGAGGAGCCCATGGAACCGTCCGAACTCGACGAATGGGCTGCCGCCGCGGCCGCCGCGGTGGATGCGAGCATCCAGCCGGGTGACGTCGCCGCCATTCTCGACCTGGCCCGGGATGCGGCGCACGGCGTCGCCCGTCCGGCCGCCCCGCTCACGACCTTCATCGCCGGGATCGCCGTCGGCCAGGGCAGGCCGCTCGCGGCCGTGATCGCCGCGCTCAACGCCGCGATCGCCGAGCGCTCGGCCCCCTGACCCGGCGCCCCTCACGCCCCGTCCCCTCTCCCGCCACCTCCCCTCTGCCTCCGCCTTCGCCGAGGTGCTCGACGTTGCATCCGACACGCCGTGCCGCCCTGCAACTACGAGCACCTCGGCAGGGGGTGGACCGGCGGGCGCTGTCTGGGAGGGGGCTCACGGATCGTCGGCATCGCTCGGCGCGCCGCTGCGCTCGACCGTGGGCGCCACCCCGTAGGCGCTGCGGTAGCGGCGCGTGAACCGGTCGAGGTCGGCGAAGCCCCAGCGGGCCGCGAGATCCGTCAGATCGGTGGATGCGGGGTCCGACACGAGCAGGTCGGCGTGCGCGGCGGAGAGGCGGACGCGCTGCAGGTAGCCCTGCGCCGTCGTGCCGCTGTGGGTGCGGAACGCCGTATTCAGCTGAGCGAGGGTCACTCCCGCCGAGCCGGCGATGTCGGCCACGGTGATCGGGAGCGACGCGTAGTCCTCGATGAAGGTCGCGGCACGGCGGAACTTCCTCCGCTTCCCCGCGGTCGTCAGGGTCCGCTCGCGCGGGTCCGTGCTCACCGGGAAGGACTGGAGGACAGCCATCGACAGGCTGTGGAAGAGGCTCGCGCGCACCAGGGGATGCCGGAAGGTTCCCGCCTCCATGTATTCGGCGGCAGCGGTGGATGCGGTGAGCATGAACTCGGCGTGGCGCGGGGTGATCGTCTGCGCGGAGTCGAACACGAGGTTCAGGTCCTCGTCGCCGGAGGTGGTTCGCGCGACATCCTGCAGCATCCCGGGTGGGAGGAAGATGCTCACGGCCTCACTGCCCTCCGCGTAGCAGGCGAAGTCGTGGCCAGGACGGATCAGGAACGGCGACCCCGCTGCGTCGCCGCGCTGGCCGTCGATCTCCCAGCGGTAGTCGCCGCCGGTCACGCTCACCACGACGAGGTCCTCGAACTCGCCGGAGGCCTCCCACCTCCCGCCGATGGCGTACCGGGCCACCGAGAATGCGGCATCGGTGGCCTGGTCGACCGCGAACGAGAAGCCGGCGCCGGGCTCCGACGCGACCGCGAAACGCCCGCCGGCGGCCGCGAGCAGGGCGTCGGCCTCGGCGGGATCGAAGGTGTGGCTGTGCTGCCGGGTGAAATCAGCGGCCACGTCACTCCGTATGTCCGAGCACCCCCACGGGGATGCCGAAGGACAGCGCGATGCAGATGACGCCGCCGAAGAAGACGACGCCCTCCCAGGCCGGAAGGGTCGAAGCGAGTCCCAGCAGGAAGAGCCCGAACAGGAACAGGATGAAGCACCCGATGAACGCGAGCACATCGCTCATGGCTAGCCCTTCTTTCGTGCGGCCGCGGTCTCGCGACGGTTGGCCCGCTTGATCTCGTCGACCAGTTCGTCCTTCGACATGCGGGTGCGGCCGGAGATGTCGAGCCGCTTGGCGACGTCGAGCAGGTGCGCCTTGGAGGCGTTGGCGTCGACTCCCTCCTCCGTCTCGGCGCGGGTGTTCCGGCCGCCCGCAGCCTTCCGGTCCGAAGGGCCGTTCTCGGCCTTGCGCTCCCAGTGGTCGCCGACCTTCTCGTACTCGTGCTTGAGCGCGGCGAACGCCGTCCGGTGGGCGCGTTCGCCCTCGCCGTACTCCTTCACGGCGGAGTCGTGCGCCTTCGACCAGAGCGCTTGCGCATGCTTCTCCGAGCGTTCAAGGGTGGAGGGCAGCTCCTCTGATGCTGGCATGATCCTGTGCTACTCCTTCCGCAGCTCCCGGGTCTAGTACTCGTCCACAGTTCTGCTTCTCCACAGTTACGCTCCTCGCCTCCGTTTTCAAGGAGTGGCGGGGATGCGCGAGTACGTTCGAGGAGTGACCCGTCGCCGCCCGTCCCCGCCGCCACCGAGCGCGGTCGTGACCGTGGACACCGGCACGGGTGCCGGAGCGGTCGAGGCGGGCGTGGATGCGGCGGCGATGGATGCGGCGGCGATGGATGCGGCGGGCCCCGTCGCGAGCGGCCCGGTGTTCGTCCTCGTGCATGGCATCGGCGTCAGTTCGCGGTACTTCGAGCGGCTGGTCCCCGCCCTGTCCGGCGAGGGCAGGGTCTTCGCCGTCGACCTTCCCGGCTTCGGCAGGGCCACGCGGCGGCGGCCGGCGCATCCCCTCTCCATCGACGACTTC
Source organism: Leifsonia sp. HAY1-4F (assembly GCF_056755275.1). Taxonomy (NCBI): domain Bacteria; kingdom Bacillati; phylum Actinomycetota; class Actinomycetes; order Micrococcales; family Microbacteriaceae; genus Leifsonia; species Leifsonia sp. HAY1-4F. The sequence continues at coordinate 27,207 of NZ_JBNDHX010000016.1, read as the reverse complement.
GCCGACGCGGTCGCGGAGGCGATGGACCGTGCGGGCATCGCGGACGCCGTGGTGGTGGGGCACTCCATGGGCACCCAGGTCGCGGTGTCCCTCGCGGTGCGCCGGCCGGACCTGGTGCGTGGTCTGGCCCTGCTCGGGCCGGTGACGGATCCGTCGGATCGAAACGCGCTGAAATCCGGGATGCTGCTGGGCGTCGACACCCTGCGGGAGAGCCCGCGCGGAAATCTGCTCGTCGCCGCGGACTACCTGCGCTGCGGACTGCGCTGGTACCTGGCGACCCTCCCGGCGATGCTGGAGTACCCCATCGAGCGGGAACTCGAGGCGGTCCGCGTTCCGACGCTGGTCGTGCGCGGCGCCCGGGACCCGATCGCCCGCACCGACTGGGTCGCCGAGCTCGCCCGCCGCGCCGGCGGCCGCGCGGTCACGGTTCCGTCCGTCGCTCACCTGGTCATGCACGGCGCGCCGTGGCGCACGGGCGCCCTCATCGCACAGGTCGCCGAGGTCGCAGCGTGAGGCGCACGGTGCTGCGGCGGGCGTCCGTCCTCCTCCTCGACTACCTCTATGCCGGCCGGTACCAGCTGCGGGCCGCCTTCGATCGGAGCACGCCCGACGCCATGGTGGCCGGGGCCGGCGACCGCGCACCGGTGGTGCTGCTGCCCGGGATCTTCGAGACCTGGCGATTCCTGCGGCCGCTGAGCGAGCACATCCATGCCGCCGGCCACCCGGTGCATGTCGTCACCGGCCTCGAGCGCAACCGGATGTCCGTCCCGGAGGCCGCAGCCCGGGTCCGTCGCCACCTGGAGGAGCACGACCTCACCGACGTCGTGATCGTGGCCCACAGCAAAGGCGGCCTCGTCGCCAAGTACCTGATGGGGATGCCGGGCGCAGGTCACCGGATCCGCGCGGTCGTCGCCGTCGGCACGCCGTTCGCCGGGTCGGCACTGGCCCGGTTCATCCCGCTGCCGAGCGTGCGGGCGCTCACACCGAGTGCGCCCGAGGTACGACGGCTCGCCCTCAGCCAGGCGGCCAATGCGCGGATCGTCTCGGTCTGGGGCTGGTTCGACCCGCACGTCCCCGGCGGAAGCCGCCTCGAGGGCGCCAGGAACATCGAACTGGAGGTGGGAGGCCACTTCCGCATCCTCGCCCGCCCGGAGCTGCTGTCGATCGTCGACGGGGTGCTCGCCGGCGGCCGCTGACCCCTGTCGTCAGGATGTGGAGCGCACCACGACGCAGCAGTGCGGCTCCGGGGGGACCAGCTCCGCTCGTTCCGGGTCGTCCTCGTGCCCGGCGAGGACGCCGCGCAGTAGAGCGTGGTTCACGCTGCAGACCACGTCGGCGTGGCGCTGCGCGAGGTGGTGGAACGGGCAGTTGCGGAGGACGACGTCGTCGTTCTCCGCCACGGCCGGCTCGTAGCCGCGGTCGCGGAGGTCGTCGAGCAGGTCCCTCTCGGGCGTTGCGCTGCGGCGGCCCTCGGCCTCCGCCGCGGTGAGCAGGGCATCGCGGAGGTGGCCGGTGGAGTCCGCCGCGACAGCGTCGGTCAGGAGGTGCGCGAGCAACCGGTAGTCGCGTTCGGGCACGGACACGGTCGTCTCGGTCCGGCTGCGGACGTATCGCTTGGCGGGTCGTCCCGCTCCCGGCCCCGTGCGGCCGTCCTCGCGGGCGTAGCTCGTCTCCAGCAGCCCCGCCTCGGCGAGGCGATCGAGGTGGTAGGCGGCGAGGCTCCGGCTCATGCCGGTGGCCGTGGCGGCCTCTTCCCTGCCCACCGGCAGGTCCCGCGAGCCGACGTACTCGTAGAGCCGGCGGCGCGCGGGATCGGAGAGGGCACCGATGCCCTCCAGTGCGCTTTCGCGGCTCCGCTCATCCATACCGCGATTCTATCAACAATGCATCTTGACAAAAAGGGCTTTGTCGTCGCAGGCTGGAGAAAAGCCGACAGGGAGGCTCACCATGAACGGCGCTGTGCACGCGGTGGAGATGGCGGAGCGCGACGAGCGTGCGGAGCGGCCCGAACGCCCGGAGCTGCATGCCGTCACCTCGCCCGGGCGGATCGACGCGGCAGCGGCGGAGGCGGCCGCCGCCCAGTTCCTGACCGCCCTCGGTGTCCCCCTCGAGTCCGAGCACCTGCACGCGACGCCTGGCCGGATGGCGCGGGCCTGGGCCGAGATGCTCACGCCGCGGCCGTTCGAGATGACGACGTTCCCGAACGACGAGGGGTACGACGAGCTGGTCGTCGCCCGCGACATCCCCGTCCGCTCCCTCTGCGAGCACCACCTGCTGCCGTTCACCGGCCGGGCCTGGGTGGCCTACCTGCCGGGCGATCGCATCCTCGGCCTGTCCAAGCTCGCCCGGGTGGTCGAGCTGTTCGCGTGTCGTCCGCAGACGCAGGAGCGGCTGACCAAGCAGGTGGCCGACTGGCTGCAGGAGCAACTGCAGCCGCGCGCCGTCGGTGTGGTCATCGCCGCGGAGCACTCGTGCATGACCCTGCGGGGCGCCAACGCGGTCGGATCGAGCACCGTCACCTCCACGCTGCTCGGCAGTCTGCGCGACGACCCGCGGTCGCGCGCCGAATTCCTGGCCGTCACCGGTATCGCGTCCTGAGCTTCCCGGCGATCATGGAAGTGTCGCCGCCTGCATCACCGAGAAGGGAGCACCGATCATGTCCGATCCGCTGTCCGCACTGGCCGACGCCGGAGTCTCGATCTGGCTCGACGATCTGAGCAGGGAGATGCTCCGCTCGGGCCGTCTCGCCTCCCTCGTCGAGAATCGCTACGTCACCGGGGTCACCACCAATCCGACGATCTTCGCCGCCGCCATCGGAAAGCGGGAGACGTACGAGACGCAGCTCCAAGACCTCGCCGCACGGGGCGCCGAGGTCGGCGAAGCGCTGCGCGAACTGACCACCCACGACGTCAGGGAGGCGTGCGACGTCCTCCGGCCCTGCTACGACGCGACGGGCGGCGTCGACGGACGCGTCTCCATCGAGGTGGATGCGCGGCTCGCCCACGACGCGGCCGGAATGATCGCCGAGGCGCGCTCGCTCTGGTGGAGCGTCGACCGGCCGAACCTCTTCATCAAGATCCCGGCAACGCTCGAAGGCCTTCCGGCGATCACCGCGTGCCTCGCCGAGGGCATCAGCATCAACGTGACGCTCATCTTCTCGCTGGCCCGCTACGGCCAGGTGATGGATGCGTTCCTCGAGGGCATGCGCCAGGCCGTGCGCAACGGCCATGATCCGTCGCGGATGGCGTCGGTCGCCTCCTTCTTCGTGTCACGTGTGGACACCGAAGTCGACAAGCGGCTCGACGCCATCGGCACCCCGGAGGCCGACCGCCTCCGCGGCCGGGCCGCCGTCGCGAACGCGCGGCTCGCGTTCCAGGCGTTCGAGGAGGTGCTCGCGGGCGACGCCTGGCGGGAGCTCTCGGCGGCCGGTGTCCGTCCGCAGCGGCCGCTGTGGGCATCCACGTCGACGAAGAACCCCGACTATCCGGACACCCGCTACGTCGTCGAGCTCGTCACCCGCGGTGTGGTGAACACGATGACCGAATCCACTCTGGATGCGGTGGCCGACCACGGGGTCATCCCAGCCGACTCGGTGCGCGACGGCTACGGCGAGGCCCGGGCCGTTCTCGACGAGCTCGCCGCGGTCGGAGTCGACTACGACGACGTGGTGGCCGTGCTCGAGGACGAAGGGATCGAGAAGTTCGCCGACTCGTGGAGCACCCTCTCCGACGAGCTGGAGGGCGCCCTCCGGCCCCGGTGAGCCCGGGGCGGCGGGTGAAGTCGTCGGTTTCTACGATCAACGCCTCACTCACGTCTTTGATCGACGTGAATTGCTTCCTCGCCGAGCACACGAACGTATCCGGACGTGCCATCGACGGTGACGAGTTGCCCGGTTCTCAGCTGTCGTGTCGCGTCGACGGTTCCGACGACGGCGGGGATCCCGTACTCGCGGGCGACGAGCGACGCATGAGCCGCAAGTGTTCCTCCGTCTGTGACTACGGCGGCGGCGCGGGAGAAGAGCGGTGTCCAGGCGGGGGCGGTAGCCCGGGCCAGCAGGATTTCGCCGTCTGCGAAGCTGGCGAAATCCGCTGGGCTGTCGATGAGCCGGACCCGTCCGGTAGCGCGGCCGGCGCTGGCCGGCTGGCCGACGATTGCTCCTTCGGGAAGCCGCGTCTGCCCTCGAGCGTTCTCGATCGTTTTAGCGACGAGATCGCCGATGAGGCGCGGGGGGTGCCCGAGTGTGAGGGGCGGCGAGAAGCGCGTTCGTCTGTTCCAGAGTGTTCGCTGCTTCTCGACCTGATCGGTCAAGGGAGTTGCGGTTGCGAGTTGTCGGCGAGTCAGAAAGAACACGTCGTCCGGCTCGGTGATGAGGCCGTCTGCCGCCATGAGTTCGCCCAATCGCCTGACGCAGCGGCGGAGTAGTGGCCAGCCCAGGGTGAGGTCCCTTGCCTGCTCTTCTCGGATGGCGGCATAGCGTTGCGTCACCTCGAGGAGGGCATCGAACTGTCGAAGGATTCTGGGTCGTCCCACGAGGGCATTTCGACAAACCTCCTCCGCGCGCTCCCGTTGTCCCCTCAGTTCTGCCTGCCGACCCGTAGGAGGTGTCGTCCGAATCGGTCCAAGCTCGCCCGCGGTTGGCCGGTACCAGTCGAGGCTGTGAACAGCGTGGCCGGGAAGGCTAGGTTCTGACCCGGCTAGGCCGCGTAGCAGGATCTGGGCGCTGCCATCCAATCGGGTCTCGAGCACCGTGGCCAAATGGGTGCGACAGAATTTGGTGAGCCGAGACTCCATCTTCCAGGCCGAACCACCGACGATCGCCAAGAACCACAGGTATTCCCCCGCCGCCTGACCGACGCGGTCGATGGTCGCTATGAGATCGGTCGGATCCGCTTGCTCGAGGACGGGCTCCGAGCGCTCGATCAGGTCGCGGTAGGTGGGCAATTGGTGATGCTTCCACTGCCGGTACAGGCCGGCGAGCACGGCACGGTCAGCGCGGGCCGGGTTACGGCCCACCTGCACGAGCGCGTTGAAGAGCACGCGCACGATTCGTCCTCGGCTTTGTATCAGCGCGTGTGCGACGAGTCGGGGACCAGGGATGGGTGCGGCGTTGAAGTACCAGCCGTTGACGTTCGCATACCGGAACGGCACCACGGTACCGATCGTTGCCTTCATGCCGTCGAGGTATCCGCTCTCGAGCACGGGAACCAACCACTCACCGAACAACGGCGTCATCGCATCGGGGAGCCACTCACCGATGCGGAAGTTCCGCATCCAGAGACCGGGTCCGGGCGGATTCCACTCGACCGCTGGGGGAACGGCGGTCATGTGGCGGGCCTGCAGCAGAAACAGTTTGCCGTCCTCGTATGCCCACTCGACGTCCTGCGGCGAACCGTATCGGCTCGCGATCCGTGCGGCCATGGCCGCGACCGCTTCTGCTTGACGCTCCGCCAAGACAGGAGAGCTCTGGCTGCGAGTGCGTTGCGCATCCTGGGCAGTGATCGTCCATTCCTCGCCGACCGCCTCACCGCCGACTAGTGGCTCACCAAGCCCGGTCACGGCCGTCACCACGGCTTCATCGGCTCCGGTGACCGGGTTCACGGTAAAAGCCACACCGGCTGTATCGGCATCGACCATCGTTTGGACGAGTGCCGCCATGGACTGCCTTCCCGGTGCCGACCCGCGCTGGGCGCGATAGCCCCTTACGCGCTCGCTGCGAGCGGAGGCGAAGCAGCGCTCGACCGCGTCGATGAGGTCCTTCGCAGTGACATTGAGAATCGTCTCGTAGAGCCCGGCATACGACGCATCGGGCAAGTCCTCTGCAGCCCCCGACGATCTCACCGCAAAACGGCGAGCCCCGACGCGGGCTGCCGACTCGAGCAGAGCCGACGTGTCGATGACCTTGCCGGCCTCATCGATGGCGGCTTCCGTCACGACAAACCCCGAGGGCACGGGAAACCCGGCCGAAAGGAGATCCGCAAGAGTCGCCGCTTTGCCGCCGACGACGTCACGGTCCGTGAGACCCGCATCCTTCAAACCGATGAATGGCGTTTGCATGATCACCCGACTTTACGTAGCGAGACTACCTGTCGGCACACTACTCTTTCCCGGCCTCGAAGAGTAGCGTTGCTACCTATGAGGGCCGAGACGCTGAAAGGGCACCTCGATGCGTTGCTTCTGGCATCGCTCGAAGGCGGTCCCCTCCATGGTTACGCGATCATCGATGGCCTGCGCCAGGGCAGCGGCGGGACCTTCGACCTTCCCACCGGAACGGTGTACCCCGCGCTACACCGCCTGGAACGAGGCGGACTCATTGCGGGCACCTGGGACGTGTCCGGCGGTCGTCGGCGGCGTACCTATCAGCTGACGCGTGCCGGCCGCGACGCGCTCGGTGCAGAACGGGCAACCTGGACCGAGTTCTCCACCGCGGTAACCGGCCTCCTCGGAGGTGGGACGTGGCACGCAGCGACCTAGCGACCGGAGATCAGACGGCCCAGGCCGCCATTGACGGGTACATCGGGGATGTAGAGGAAGAACTGCGTGGCCCTCGGAGAGCCCGCTCCAGGGTGTTGTCCGAAATACGCGACGGCCTCGAGGAGGCGACACGAACGCGGATGGACGCCGGCCTTCCGGCGGCCGACGCCAGTGCGGCCGCGATCGAAGAGTTCGGGGCGCCCGCGTTGACGGCACACGCGTTTGCAGGTGAACTCGGCACGGCCAGAGCGCGACGCATCGTCTTTGCCTTACTCCTGACCGGGCCCTGTGTCGGCATCTGGTGGCTCATTCTTCTTGTTCCGCAGCCCTGGCGATTCGACCCGCAGTCGTTATGGCGAACCATCCCGGTGTTGCCATCGGTGGTCGTAGGAGTCAGCGCCGGGATCGCCGTGGTCGCGATGACCGGCCGTTTCACGCGATGGATCCCGAGGGTGGGAGCCGCCGCCGCCCTCTCGACCGCGGCTGCCGTCACCATACTGTGCGCGCTCGGTGAGCCTCAGGACCCGCCTGCAGCTCCGCCATGACGATGGCGAGGTCAGTCCTCGGTGAGCGCCTCCTTCGCGGCCTTCGGCAGCTTCCGCACTTTCGCGCGGCGCCGGCGGCGGTCGGGGATCATCGACCGCATCTCCTCCAGCCGCCCGAAGCAGAGCAGGCGGTCGCCCGACTCCAGCACGACTCCGCTGCGCGGGTTCGGGATGACGGACGCGCCGCGGTGCAGCGTGAGCACCGTGATGTCGCGCTCCCACAGTCCCGAGTCGCGCAGCGACTTGCCGACGACGTCCGCGTTGGAGTGCACCACGAGCTCCGCCACTCCGTAACCGGTGGAGACGCTGAGCCGCTGCCGCACGTCGATCTCGGGGAATCCGACCTGGTTGTCGATGAAGTCGATGATGGCGCCCGCCACATCCAGTCCGGTCGCCCGCTCGATGCCTTCGAGTCCCGGCGAGGAGTTGACCTCCATCACCAGCGGACCGTCCTTGCCCTCGAGCATGTCCACGCCCGCCACGCGGAGGCCCATGATCTGCGCCGACCGGACCGCCGCCTCCTCGAACTCGGGAGTCAGCTCCACCTTCTCGACCGTGCCGCCGCGGTGCACGTTCGAGCGGAACTCGTCGCCGCTGGCCACCCGCCGCATCGCCGCCACCACGCGGTCGCCGACGACGAGCGCGCGGATGTCGCGGCCGCGGCTCTCCGCGACGAAGCTCTGGATGAGGACGTTCTGCTTCGTCGAGTGCAACGTCTCGATGATGGACTCTGCGATCTTCGCCTCCGGCGCGAGGATCACACCGATCCCCTGCGTCCCCTCCAGCAGCTTGATGACAACCGGTGCGCCGCCGACGCGCTCGATCGCCATGCGCACGTCGGCCCGGCTGTTCACGAAGGCCGTGCGCGGCATCCCGATGTTGTGCCGGGAGAGGATCTGCGTGGCCCGCAGCTTGTCGCGCGAGTTCGTGATCCCGTTCGCGGTGTTCGGTGTGTAGACGTCCATCTGCTCGAACTGCCGCACCACGGCCGTGCCGTAGTAGGTGATCGAGTTGCCGATGCGCGGCAGGATGGCGTCGTAATCGGAAAGCAGGCGCCCGCGGTACTGCAGGTCCGGCTCATCCCCGGAGAGGTCGATCGCGAACCGCAGTGTGTTGAGCACCTTGACCGTGTGACCGCGGTCCTCGGCAGCCGATCGCAGCCGCTGCGTCGAGTACGCGTGCGGGGCGCGCGAGAGGATGGCGAGTTTCACGGGGATGCTCCTGCGAAGATGGGGGAATGGCCGACCTCCATCCAACCACCGAGACGGCCGGCGCCGACACGGAAAGTGCCGATCCGCTCGGCGCCCGCACGGTCGGCTGGCGTGAGTGGGTGAGCCTTCCCGGCATCGGCGTGCCGTGGATCAAGGTGAAGGTGGACACCGGGGCCCGCAGCTCCTCCCTCCACGCCTTCGACATCGAGGAGCTTCCCGGCGACCGCGTGCGTTTCCGGGTGCAGCCGTGGCAGGACTCCGATCGGGATGCGGTGACCGCCGAGTGCGACGTGCACGACCGCCGCGTGGTGCGCAGTTCTTCCGGACACACGGAGGAGCGCATCGTCGTGCTGCTCGACCTCGTGCTGGGCGGCCGGCCGGTGCACGCCGAGACGACCCTGACGAACCGGGATCAGATGGGGTTCCGGATGCTCGTCGGCCGGGAGGCGCTGCGCCAGGGGTTCCTGGTCGACCCGGCGCGCTCCTTCCTCGGGGGCCGCGCGCCGCGTGAGATCCGCCGCCGCAATCGCGGCAGCGAGCTCGGCTGAGGTCAGCGCCCCGTCCCTGCTCTCGTCCCTCCCTCGTCCTCGCACAGACCCCGGTGCCGTGCGTTCGGTGGGAACGGAGGTGTTTCTGGGCCATTCCGCTCGGCACGTCCTCCCTTTCCCATCGAGACGCCGGTCCCGCGCACGTTCCTCCTCCGTTTCCGACTGCTGCGACGGGGTGTCGGAAACGGAGGAGAAGGGCACGGGACTCGTCGGCTGGGCCGCGAAAGGGAGGCGTCTCCGTCTCCAGATTCGCCGATTCTCCTCCGTTTGCGACAGCGAGAGACGGGATCCGGCAGGGCGCGACGGGAGCGACGGGAGGGAGGGAACCGGCCGGGAGGGACGGGAGGGAGGGAACCGGCCGGGAGGGAGGGGAGGGAGCCGGCCGGGAGGTCAGGTGAGGCCCAGTTCCCGCCGCCAGTGGGCCAGGAACTCGGCGCCCGCGTCGTCGTGGATGGCGTCGCCGATCGTGATCACCTCGTAGGGGCGGTCGAGCAGGCCATCGGCGGGGCGCACATCCACGTGGGCGACCTCGTAGCCGGCGTCGTGGACGAAGTCGGCCATCTTGTAGTCGCTGCGGGAGTCGCCGACCGACCGCCAGCGGCGCGGGAGCGGACCGCGGGCGGCGAAGTAGTCGAAGGCGCGTTGCGCGCCGCGGTCCTTGTCGAGCAGCACCGACTCGATGTCCGTGGAGATGATCGTCGGGTCGATCCGGTACGGCACCTGTCCGCCCCGGTCGGGGACGGTGCGCTCGCCGTAGCGCAGACCGACGCCGAGGCCGGTCAGGATGTCGAACGCCGCATCCTCGAAGCGGGACTGCGCCTCGGTGTAGGTCTCGGCATCCACGTCGGTCCGCTGCTCGACCGAGATCATCGCGCGCTTCGTCTCGTCGAAGAACATGGTGTCGGCGAAGCAGTCGCGGACGAGCTGCCGGATGGCGTCGACGGCTTCCGGGGTGAAGGCGACCGTCTCATCCACCGTCACCTCGCCCATCCCCTCGCCCGTGATGGGCGCCCAGGCACCGCCCTTCTCGAACACGCCGAACATGCGCGCGCCGTGCTGGTCGAGGGCGTCACCGAGTCCGGCGTCGCGGAGGGGAGCGACCACCTGGTTGCGGATGAAGTCGCCCGACCTCCCCGTGATGAACGCGATCGGGACGCCCGCCGCCGCGATGGCGACCAGGTCCGTGACGATGCTGCGGATGGCGATGGTTCGGGTGACGGGACTCGCGAGGGGTCCGTCCACATCGAAGAGGAGACCGAGATTGTGCACAGTCCATTCTGGCGGCTCGGCCGAGCGGCTCCGACTGCGACACAATGGACCCATGTCCCAGCCCGTTCCCGCAGCCGCTCCGCTGTGGAATCCGGACGGGCCGAACACGGTGGCGCTGGGGGACAATCTCGACGTGCTCGCCGGGTTGCCGGACGCATCGTTCCGGCTGATCTATCTCGATCCGCCGTTCAACACCGGCAGGCCGCAGGCGCGGCAGACGTTGACCTCGGTGCGCTCCGCGGGTGGCGCCGGCAGCGTGATCGGCTTCAAGGGCCGCAGCTACGAGCGCATCAAGGGCGACCTGCTCAAGTACGACGATCGCTTCGAGGACTACTGGGGGTTCCTCGAGCCACGTCTCATCGAGGCATGGCGCGTGCTGGCCGCCGACGGGACGCTGTACCTCCATCTCGACTACCGCGAGGCGCACTACGCCAAGGTGCTGCTGGATGCGCTGTTCGGCCGCGAGTCGTTCCTCAACGAGATCATCTGGGCGTACGACTACGGGGCCAAGCCGAAGAACCGCTGGCCGGCGAAGCACGACACGATCCTCGTCTACGTCAAGGATCCGGCGGCGTACCTGTTCGACTCAGCCGCCGTCGAACGCGAGCCCTACATGGCGCCGGGCCTCGTCACGCCCGAGAAGGCGCAGCTGGGCAAGCTGCCGACGGACGTCTGGTGGCACACCATCGTGTCGCCCACCGGACGCGAGAAGACCGGCTATCCCACGCAGAAGCCGGAGGGTGTGCTCCGCCGCATCGTGCAGGCGTCGAGCCGCGAGGGGGACTGGGTGCTCGACTTCTTCGCGGGCAGCGGGACGACGGGAGCGGTCGCAGCCGGCCTCGGCCGGCGCTTCCTGCTGGTCGACAGCAACCCCGAAGCGGTGGCCGTGATGCGGGCGCGGCTGGCCGCCTGCGAGCCCGCGGTGCGCTTCGTCGGCTGACCGCGCTACGCCCGACGCGGTCACCGGGAAGGCTCTTCGCGTTCGCTCGGCGTTCGTCGGGAAATCTCAGAGTCGCGTGTGGAAGGGTGGTTGCACCATGCGTTCGAGCCTCCGCCCTCTCCCCTTCCTCTGGGGTGCGCTCGTCTGCGCCGCGCTTTTCGTCGCGGTCTACTTCGTCTTCGTGCGCAGCCGGATCGGCCAGGTGATCGACGAACGCGCCTTCGCCGGCGCCGATGCGTGGAAGGGCGGCGTGATCGAGTTCGCGCAAGCCTTCCTGAACGCCCTCCCGGTCGTCTCCGTCATCATCGGGGCGATCCTCGCACTGGTGATCGTGCTCGTCCGCCGCAACTGGCTCGTGTTCGCGGTAGCCGTCGGTGCTGCTATCGGCGCGAACGTGAGCACGCAGGTGCTGAAGTACACCATCCTCTCCCGGCCGGAGAAGGGAGTGGATGCGGGGCTCGCCAACTCGCTCCCGTCCGGGCACACGGCGGTCGCCGCCTCCGCCGCCCTCGTGGTGTTCCTGCTCGCCGCCCCGCGTTTCCGTCCGCTCGCCGCGGTCATCGGGTCGATCTTCGCGATCGCCGCCGGCGCGTCCACCCTCGTGGAGCAGTGGCATCGTCCGAGCGATGTGGTCGCCGGGATGCTGGTCGTCGCCTTCTGGGGCTGCCTGGCGGGCCTGGTGCTGTCGGGGCTCCGGCTGCCCAGTGCCGAGCCGCCGGTGCGCACCGCGCTCTGGCCGCTGGTGTGGATCGGTGCGGTGTGCGCCGCGGGATCCATCACCGCCCTGCTGGTCACGTACTTCTCGACCCAGTCCGGCACCGAGCACCTCTTCATCGCCTACGCAGGCGGTGTCGCGGCGATCGTGGCCACCGGCTTCGTGCTCGCCGCGCTCGGCAACCGGCTGTACCGCCGCCTCGCCTGAGCGCGGCGGCACATCCCGGTCATCGCCACCCGCCGCGGCCGACCGACCATCGCCACCCGCCGCGGCCGACCGACCATCGCCGCCCGTCGCGGCCGGCCGTCACAGCCAGGCGCGCACCGCCTCCGGCACCCTCCCGAACCTCGGATTGAGCCGCTCCACCATCGTCGTGAGCGAGAATCGCCGGGCCGCCGAAGGCCAGGCCACGACGACCACCGTCAGGAGCGCCATCAGCGGGTACTCCCAGATCAGCTGGTCCGCCGACCAGTACAGCGCCAGGGTCAGGGCGGAGACCAGTGCGGCCACACGCGTGAAGGCTCCCAGGATGAGGGCCACGCCGAGGCTGGTCTCCAGCAGGGGGATCCCGATCCCGAAGAGCCAGGGTGCCTGCTCGAGCGTCGCATGGGCGAACGCGGTGAAGTAGCCGGGGACGCGCGAGTTGGAGTCACCGGCATGGGCGACGAGCAGGATGTCCGCAGAGCCGAATCCCGCCTGGTACTTCACCAGCCCCTCGAGGAAGAGCCACATGACGCCGAGGGCGACCCTCGCCGCACCGACCAGGGCCGATGCGACGAGGGGCGGCGCCACGACCGGCGGTGCGACGCGAGGCGCCGGCGCGAGCTGCCCGGTCATGACAGGGTCGCTGCTCCGAAGACGGCCTTCGCCTTGTCGCAGTGGATGACGACGTCCGTGTACGACGACGAGTCGATGCCGCTCAGCGAGAAGGTCTGGTCGGCCTTGTCGAAGGCGACGGCCTTGATCTCCTTGCCCGCGCCGACAGCGGCCTCGTCTGTTCCGGAGGTCAGGTAGACATGCAGGTCAGGGCCTTCATCCGAGGAGAAGCCCGCGAGGGTGAGGGTGCCGCCGCTGATCGAGACCGTGCCGGACACCTTCTTGCCATTGAGCCCGGCGAACATGCCTGTGCGGCTGTCCGACGAGGAGGACGAGGCCGACGAGGAGGACGAGGACGACGACGAGGGGCTGGAGCTCGTGCCGGCGTCTGCGCCCGCACTGCAAGCGGTGAGGCCGGCGGCGAGGGCCAGAGCGGCGGCTGCGAGGGTGATCTTCTTGCGCATGGGGAAGGTGCTCCTTGTTCGTTTCGCTGGGCGTTCTGCCGGCAGCGGAACGAACGTAACAACCGCGAGAGCCACAGGGATCAGTCATTTCAGATCTGTAAGAATTGCTGCGCAGTCCCCTGGCTGTGGAGAAGACTCGGACCATGACCCCCGCTCACCCGTCGCACGTGATGGTCGTCGAAGACGACCGCACGGTCCTGACCGTGGTGCGCGACTACCTCCGCACGGCCGGGTACGTCGTCTCCGGCTACACCGACGGAGTGAGCGCTCTCCGGGCCCTGCGCGAGCGGCTCCCGGACATCCTCATCCTCGACCGGATGCTGCCCGGGATCAGCGGCGACGAGCTCTGCCGGGAGGCCCGCGAGCTGGCCGCCCAGCTGCCGATCATCATGCTGACCGCCCTCGATCACGTCGACGACCGGATCGAGGGGCTGGAGCACGGCGCCGACGACTACCTCCCCAAGCCCTTCGCCCTGCGCGAGCTCGTGCTCCGCGTGCACGGGATGGTGCGGCGCACCGCGGCTGCGGGCCCGCCGGAAGTGTTCTCGGCCGGGCCGTTCCGCGTGGATCCGGTCCGCCGGCTGGTGTGGGCGTCGGGCAGCCCGGTCCTGCTCACGGGGCGCGAGTACGAGCTTCTCGTGTTCTTCCTCGAGAACGCGGACCGGGTCGTCACCCGCGACGAAGTGCTGCGGGAGGTGTGGGGCTGGAACCGGGGCGACCCGTCGACCGTCACCGTGCACATCCGCCGTCTCCGCGAGAAGATCGAGCCCGAACCCCACGACCCGCGCACCCTGCTCACGGTCTGGGGCCAGGGCTATCGGTTCGCCGTGAACGGCGACCCCGCATGAACGGAGCGTCGAGGTGAAGGACTCGGACCTCTGGATCATCCTCCTCACCACCCTCGGCTGCACCTCGGTCGTGTTCCTGGTGGCCGCCGTGGTGCTGCGCACCGCTCGCCGCGCATCCATCGGCTGGCGGATCGCCGTCATCGTGGCCGCCGCCATCGCATCCATCGCCGGATCGACGGTGGCGATTTCGGCCGGGATGTACATCTCGGCGCACGACGTCGAGGCCCTGTTCTGGATCGTGTCCGTCTCGAGCGTCTTCAGTCTCGTCGGCGCCTGGCTGGTGGCCCGCGGCGTCCGGCGGTCGATCGCGGGCCTGACCGAGTCGGCGAGGCGCATCGCCGACGGGGAGGTCGTCCTCCGGCGTTCGGGCGAGGCGAAGGAGCTCGCCGGGATGTCGGCACAGCTCGCCGAGACCTCCGAGCGCTTGGCGGCGGCCCGGGCGGAGCTGGAGCGATTGGATGCTGCCCGCCGCACCTTCTTCTCCTGGATCTCCCACGACCTGCGCACCCCGCTGACCGGCGTGCGGGCGCTGGCGGAAGCACTGGAGGACGGCGTGGTCGCCGATCCTGCCGACTACGTGAGCCGCATCCGGCAGCAGGCCGACACCATGAGCCGCATGGTGGACGACCTCTTCGAGCTGTCGCGCCTGCAGAGCGGGACGCTGCGGCCGCGCTGCGAGCACGTCGGGCTGCTGGATCTCGTGTCGGACGCGGTCTCGGACGTGCGCACGCTGGCGGAGGCGCGCGACATCTCGATCGCGCACGGCGAGGTGGGTCCGGACACGGTCTGGGCCGACCCGTACCTTCTCGGACGCGTCCTCGTGAACCTGGTCGGGAACGCCGTGCGGCACGCTCCCATGGGCAGCACCATCGTGGTCTCCGCCCTGCGCACGCCGACGGCGACCGTGATCGGCGTGCTCGACCGGGGCGCCGGCGTGCCGGAGGACGACCTCGACCGGATGTTCGAGGTCGGCTGGCTGGCGGACTCCGCGCGGACGCCGGAGCGAACCCCGGGCGCGTCCGGGGCGGGACTGGGCCTCGCGATCGTCCGCGCCATCGTGGAAGCCCACGAGGGAACGGTCCGCGCAGAGCACCGGCCCGAGGGCTTCCAGCTCGCGGTCGAGCTGCCCAACTCTCCCGCCTGACGCGCGCTCGCTCTGCCGAAGTGCTCGTTGTTGCACGGCCGTCCGGCGTGTCGACGGCAACAACGAGCACCTCGGCGGCCGGCGGCTAGCGGACCGGCGGTTAGCGGAGGAAGTCCACGAGGGCGGTGGTGAGGAGGAGGGGCGCCTCCTCAGCGACGTGGTGACCCGAGTGGATGCCGTGGCCGCGCACATCCACGGCCCAGTCGCGCCAGATGGCGAGGGGATCGCCGAACAGCTCCTCCAGGTCGTCGCGGAGCGACCAGAGCACCAGCAGCGGCATCGTCAGGCGACGGCCGGCGGCCCGGTCCGCCTCCTCGTCCGCCCTGTCGACGGTGAGGCCGGCGCGGTAGTCCTCGAGCATCGCGCGGACCACCTCCGGGCGGTGGATCGCCTCCCGCCGTTCGGCGAAGTTCTCCGTCCCCATCGCTTCGGGATCGCCGTGGTACCAGGCGTCGGGATCCGCCCCGATCACCCGTTCCGGGGTGTCCGGCTGGGCGAAGAAGAACCAGTGGTACCAGGCGGTCGCGAACTCCGGCGTGATGCGGTCGAGATGCTCCACGATCGGGATGCTGTCCAGCAGCACCAGCCGGCGCACGGCCTCCGGGTGGTCCATGCCCAAGCGGAACGCCGCGTAGCTGCCGCGGTCATGGCCGACGAGGTCGAAGCGGTCGTGGCCGAGGGCACGCATCAGCGCGAGGACGTCCTCAGCCATCGCGCGCTTGGACGCCTGCGCATGGTCGGGCCGCGGCGCGGGAGCCGTCGACCGGCCGTAGCCGCGCAGATCCGGCACCACCACCGTGAAGCCGCGTTCCACGAGCAGCGGCGCCACGCGATGCCAGGTCGCTCCGGTGCGGGGATGCCCGTGCAGCAGCACGACGGGCGGCCCGTCCCCGCCGCGACGGACGTGGATGGTCGCCTCGCCGACCTCCACCCGTGCGGTCTCGAATCCCTCGAACATGCGATCCCCGGGTCAGCGCTTCTCGCGCAGTGCGGACATGGCGCGACCATACGCCTCCGGCGGCTGCTCGCCGATTGCGTGTCGCCGGGATGCGACGGCCGACACGGCAGCATCCACTCGGACGACCACCAGCGTCAGCGCGCAGAACGCGGCAGCGCAGAGAACGAGGACTCCTGCTCCCAGTGGAGCGACGAGCCCGGCCGCCGCGACGCCGATTGCGCTGCCGGCGACCTTGACGCCGGCCACCGTCGCGAACACTCGGGCCGCCGCGCCGGGCGGCGAGTACTCGGTGCGCGCGGCCAGGGTCGCGGCGAAGAGGGCGGAGCTCGCCGCTCCGACGACGGCGAACGCGAGGCCACCCACGAGAGCGCCCACGCTCGGGAACGCGAGCGCCAGGAGGGGCGACAGAAGAGCCACAGCTGCCACGGCCACTCCGAGGCGCACCAGCCGCTCCGGCCGGCCGGTCAAAGGCCGCGCGATCAGCAGCAGTGCCGCGATCAGGCCGCCCCCTCCGTACAGCGACATCAGGACGGCGGCGCTCGACGGCGGCGCACCCCGTTGCGCAGCCAGGCCGGCCGCGATCACCGGTGCGGCTGCGAGGGCCGTCGCCGAGCCGATGGTCGCGACGGTGGTCCGGCGGAGCGGCGCGAAGACGATCAGCAGGCGGAGCACGCTCTGGCGCGTGGGCCGCATCTTCGTCCGGGATTCGGCCGGCAGCCACAGCACCGGGATGGCCCCGGCCAGGAGCAGCGCGCCGGTCGCGGCGAGGGCGCCACGCGGGGTCAGGACGGCTGCGGCCACCGCGATCGCAGCGGGCCCGACGGTCCCCGCGACGCCGTACGTCAGCGCATCGAGGGCCTGCCCCCGGCGCTGCGCGGAGTCGCCCGCGCTCTGCCGGGCCAGCAGCCCCGCCAGCCGACTGCTCAGGCCACCCGTCACCAGCGGGCCCGCGCATCCCGCCGCCGCAAGGGCCAGGGCGGCTCCCGGGATGCTCGCGGGCAGCACGACCGCGGTGACGGCGACGAAGAGGGCGTACCAGGTGAACGCGACGGCCAGCACGGGCCCCGGCCGTCGCCGCGCATCCAGCAGCCGTCCGGCGAGCGGCCCGATCAGGTGAGGAATCGTGAGCGCGGCGGCGAGGAGTCCGCCCGCAGCAGGCCCCGCGGCGGAGGTCCCAGCGAGAACCGCCGCCACGACCGCGCCCGCGGCCCGGGCAGGAACCGCGGCGGCGACGTACACGCCGAGTGCACCAGTCCGCTCCTTCACCCCGCATACGTTGCCCTCGTGAACGTCACCTGTCAAGATGGTGACGTGACGTTCGAGTTCGTGGCGGGAAACCTGGCCCTCGACTTCGTCGCGACGGTTGCCGAGCGGCGCACCACGGCGGTGGAGCGGGTGTCCACGCCTGCTGCCCTGGCCCAGTGGTTCCTCGAAGCCGGAATCGTGGATGCGCTTCCCGCCGTCGACGACGCCGGCCACGCCCGGGCGCTACGACTCCGGGAGACGATCTGGGGGCTGCTCACGACCGACCCGGCGCAGCTGCTGGACGCAGCCTCCGTCGAGGAGCTCGACCGCTACGCCACCGCGCCCGCCCCGACCGCGGTCCTGCGCACCGACCGCAGGGTCGCCACCACCGGCGACCTTGCAGCCTGCCTCAGCCTCGTCGCGCGAGCAGCGGTCGACGCGTTCCGGCCCGAGAACGCAGCTCACCTCAAGTGGTGTGAGGGCGTGGACTGCACGCGCCCGTTCCTCGATGCCTCGCGGGCCGGCAACCGCCGCTGGTGCGGAATGGCCGGATGCGGCGACCGCGCCAAAGCCGCCGCCTACCGAGCCCGCAAGCGCTCCGCCCGCCCCTGACCCCCCGCCCCACTATCGAGTACACAAAGACTGCACGCAACACGCCGTGCGAGCGTCCAATCTCTGCGGACTCGACGGTGGGGCTGAGGGGGCGCGACGGCGGGACTGGAGGTCAGGTGCTCTGGCGGACCACGAGCTCGGTGGGCAGCAGCGTCACGCGTTCGACGGACTCGCCGGCCATCCGGCGCACCAGCACGCGTGCCATGGTCTCGCCGAGCCGGATCGACGGCTGGTGCACCGTCGTCAGCGGCGGCGTCGACATCAGGCCGAAGTTGTCGTCGTCGTAGCCGACCACGGCGATGTCACCGGGGATGCTCAGGCCGGCCTCGTGGATCGCCGAATAGGCTCCGGCCGCCATCTGGTCGTTCGCGGCGAAGAGCCCGTCGATCGGACGCCCGTCGGCGAGCAGCCGGCGCATCGCCTCCATCCCGGAGGCCGGCGAGAAGTCGCCGAAGGCGACCAGCGAGGTGTCCAGTCCGGCCGCCTCCAGCGCCTGCGCCCACCCGGTGAGCCGGTCGAGGCCGGCGGGCATGTCCTGGGGACCGGTGATGAGCGCGATGTTCCGCCGCCCGCGGTCGATGAGGTGCTGGGCGGCGACCCGCGCCCCTGCGACGTTGTCCACATCCACGTAGTACGACTCGTGCTCGCTCACGCTCACCGGGCGCCCGCCGAACACCAGCGGGAGGGAGGCGCCGAGCTGCGCGTACGAGTGGTCGCCCGAGTGGTGCGACACGACCAGCGCGCCATCCACGTTGCCGCCCATCAGGTAGCGCCGGGTCTTGTCGGGCGTGGTCTCCGACGAGATGACCATGTTCAGCGTGTACTCGGTGTCGGCCAGGCTGAGCGCGACCCCCTGCACGATGGAGGCGAAGAACGGGTCCGCGAACACCTTCGCCGTCGACTCCGGCACCACCAGCGCGACCACCTGCGTCCGGCGCGACGCCAGCGAGCGGGCGGCGCGATTGGGCACGTAGTTGAGGTCGGCGATGGCCCTCTCGACGACGGCCACCACTTCGGCAGTGACCTTCGGCGAGCCGTTGACGACGCGGGACACGGTCGCCCGGGAGACTCCGGCGCGCGCGGCCACCGCCTCCAGGGTGGGCACCGTGCGGCCCGCCACCTGCTCCGTCGTCATCGGGCCTCCTCCTCGCCTGCGTCCATGCTAGACGCGGGATGCGGCGGTCTCTTCCAGCGCCTCCCCGGCCCGCGCGTGCGCGATCACCTGAGCGAACGCGCGTCCCGAGTCCTTCACCGTGCGGACCTGCGTCTCGTAGTCCACCCGCACGATGCCGAACCGCTTCGCGTATCCCCACGCCCACTCGAAGTTGTCGAGCAGTGACCAGACGAAGTAGCCGCGCACGTCCACTCCCGCGTCGATCGCCCGGCCGACGGCGTCGATGTGCGCGAGGATGTAGTCCTCGCGCTCGCTGTCGTGCACGCTCCCGTCCTCCGCCACCACGTCGTCGTAGGAGGCGCCGTTCTCCGTGATGTACAGCGGCGGGAGGGTCGGGTAGTCCCTGTCGAGCCGCACCAGCATCTCGCGCAGCCCGTCCGCGTTGACCTCCCATCCCATCGCTGTCGTGGGCAAGTGCCGCGACGGGAAGGTCACGTACTCGCTGCCCACGAACGGGGACGACGTCGGACGATCGGTCGGTGTCACGCCCTCAGGCGCATCGGCGGGGAGGGGATGTCCGCTGACGTTGTCGTCGTGGTAATAGTTCACGCCGAGAAAGTCGATGGGCTGGGCGATGGCGGCCAGATCCCCGTCGTGGACGAGCTCCTCGAAGCGGTGCTCGCGCACATCCTCCAGCACGTCGGCGGGGTAGGCGCCGAGCAGCAGCGGCTCGAGGTACATCCGGTTCCACAGCCCGTCGATGCGTCGCGCCGCTTCCACATCCGCGGGGTCGCCCGGGTCGTTCGGCACGGCGGTCGTCAGGTTGAGCGTGATGCCGAGACGCAGGGTAGCCTCCCGCCCCTCAGCCTCAGCCCGCTCGCGGATCACTTCGGCAGCGAGACCGTGCGCGAGGTGCTGGTGGTGGAGGGCGGCGAGCCCGGCGCGCGGCTCCTGGCGGCCGGGTGCGTGCTCGCCCCCGGCGTACCCGATGAGGGAGGAGCACAGCGGCTCGTTGAAGGTGGTCCAGTGGTCGACCCGGTCGCCGAGCGCGTCGTACACGGCGATCGCGTAGTCGCGGAACCGGTACGCCGTGTCGCGCGACGCCCATCCACCCCTCTCTTCGAGGGCCTGCGGCAGGTCCCAGTGGTAGAGCGTCAGCCAGGGCAGGATGCCGGCCTGGAGGAGCTCATCGACCAGCCGGTCGTAGAACGCCAGCCCGGCCGGATTTACCGACCGGTCGCCGGGCTTCACCCGCGCCCAAGAGGTCGAGAAGCGGTACGACTGCAGCCCGAGCGAGGCCATCAGCGCGACGTCCGCCGGCATCCGGTGGTAGTGGTCGACCGCCGCTTCCGGAGTGTCGCCGCCGGCGATCGCTCCGGGCACGCGTGCGAACGCATCCCAGATCGAGTCCTCTTTTCCGTCTTCGTGGGCGGCGCCTTCGATCTGCGCGGCCGCGGTGGCCGACCCCCAGAGGAAGCCATCGGGCCAGGTGCGTTTCATTCTCAACCTTTCACCGCGCCCGCCATGATGCCGGAGACCAGCTGCCGGCCGGCGAGCACGAAGAGGATCAACAGGGGGATGGTGGCGAGCACGGCTCCGGCGAGCACGATCGAGTAGTCGACGTACTTCGCCGACTGCAACTGACTGAGAGCGACCTGCAGGGTCGGGTTCTGCGGCGCGACGAGCAGCGGCCAGAGGTAGTCCGTCCAGGCGGTCATGAAGGTGAACAGGCCGAGGATCGCCATGGCCGGGCGTGCGGCCGGGACACCGACGTGCCAGAACGTGCCGATCATGGTCGCGCCGTCCACCCGCGCGGCTTCGATCAGCTCGTCGGGGATCACATCCACCAGGTACTGTCGCATGAAGAACACGCCGAACGCCGTGACCAGCGTCGGCACCATGACGGCGCCCAGCGTGCCCGTCCAGCCGAACTGCTTCATCACCATGAACAGCGGGATGATGCCGAGCTGCGTGGGCACGGCCAGCGTCGCGACGACGAACACCATGAGCCCTTCACGCCCGCGGAACCGCAGCTTCGCGAAGGCGTAGCCGGCGAGCGTCGAGAAGGTGACGACCGAGAGCGTGATCACGGACGCGACGATGAGCGAGTTGCCGAGCGCGAGCCAGAACGGGACCGTGTCGAGGACCTGGCCGACGTTCGTCCAGAACTGTCCGCCCGGCAGCAGCGGCGGCCAGGTCGAGGTCAGCACCGTGCTGTTGCTCGATCCTGCGACGAACGACCACCACAGCGGGTAGGCGCCGCCGAGGAAGATCGCGAGCAGGATGCCGTACGTCAGGAAGCCGGGGCGGCGGTCGATGCCGAGCGCCCGGCGCTTCGGAGAGCGGGACGGCCGGGCGGCGCGGGACGGCCGGAGGTCGCGGGTCGTGGCGGTCATACGTTCTTCTCCTCGCTCGAAGCGGCCAGGATGCGGGAGGCCTGGAGTCGTCTCGCGGTGCGCCGTCGAAGGACCCGGGCCTCGGTGGAGGCGATCCGGCGCGAGATCAGGAAGTTCAGTACGCCGAAGATGACGATGAGCAGGAACAGGAGCCAGGCGATCGCCGACGCCTTGCCGAAGTTCTGGCGGTTGAACGCCATGTCCCAGAGGTAGAGCACGGTCGTCTGGTACTGCCGCTGCGGCCCGCCGGGCACGGCGCTCGAGGGATTGAACAGCTTGGGCTCGGTGAAGATCTGCAGTCCGCCGATCGTCGCCGTGACGATGACGAAGATCATGGTGGGACGAATGCTCGGCAGCGTGATCGAGAAGAAGCGGCGGAACGACCCGGCGCCGTCCAGCGCGGCCGACTCGTGGATGTCGCGCGGCACCGCCTGCATGGCCGCGAGCAGGATGAGCGCGTTGTAGCCCGTCCACCGCCAGTTGACCATGGATGCGATGGCGATGTGCGAGGGAAACGTCTCGGTCTTCCACATCACCGGATGGAGCCCGACGGCCTGCAGCATGTTGTTGATGAGTCCGTACTTCTCGTCGAACGCGCTGGAGAAGATCAGCGTCACGGCCACGGGCGTGACGACGTAGGGGAGGAGGACGCTCATCCGCCAGAACGTCTTGGCCCGCAGGTTCTGGTCGAGGATCGCGGCGATGAACACGGCGGCGATCAGCTGCGGGATGGCGGAGAGCAGGAAGATGCTGAGCGTGTTGAACAGGGAGTTCCAGAAGAACGGATCGCTCAGCTCGGACGCGTAGTTCTTGAAGCCCACCCAGTCGCCGGGGCCGGTCAGCAGGTTCCAGTTGTTGAGCGACACGACGAACGTGTAGACGAGTGGGAACAGCCCGACGAGTCCGAAGAGGACGAAGAAGGGGGCGACGTAGAAGTAGGGCGACGCTTTCACGTCGAAGCGGCTCAGTCGCTGCGCGAAGGTGAGGTCGGCGCGGGGGCCGCGGCCGCGCCGGGAGGCGGAGGCGGAGGCAGAGGTGACCGGGACGGCCGGTGGCTCTTCCCGGGTGGTGGCGGTGGTGGTCATGGCGGTTCTCCCGTGGAGCGGGCCCCCGCCGCTTCAGCTGCAGCGGGGGCCCGGGTGCGGATTCGGGTTACTTGTTGACGACCAGCTGGTTGAGCAGCTTCATGGCGTTGGTCCACGCCTGGTCGCCGTTCGCCTTGCCGGAGTCGAGCTGCTGCACCGACGGTCCGAACACCTGCGACTGGATCACGGAGTCGTCCGGTCCCTTGTACTGGGCGACGACGCCCTTCGCGCGCTCGCTGAGGATCTGACCGACCGGAGCGTTGTTGAAGAACTTCGTCAGGTCGCTCGAGCCGGTGACCCCGGGGTCGCTCTGCGCAGCCGTGACCGACGGGAACGTGCCGGCGGCCTGGAAGGTCTGGACCTGCGACTTGGCGGTGGTCAGCCAGGCGGCGAGGGCAGCGGCCTCCTTCGGGTGCTTGGACTGCTTCGGGACCGTCAGGAACGATCCGCCCCAGTTGGCTGCGCCGCCCGGGAACACGTTGGCGAAGTCCCAGCCGGTGGTGGCGTCGCCGCCGCCGGCCTTGACCTGTCCCTGCACGACACCGAGCATCCAGCCCGGGCAGACGAACGTGGCGAAGGAGCCGTCCGTGAACGCCTTGCCCTTGCCCCAGTCCCACTGGGTCTGGTTGGACGAGAGACCGGCAGCTGCGCCACCGGCGAGCTTCGACCACAGCGTCTTGAGGTCGCTGTTGTTCTCGATGTTGAGCTTGCCGTCCGTGGTGTAGTAGCCCTCCTTCTGCTGGTTCACCATGGCGTTCCAGATGAAGCCGGACTGGTCGTACCAGGCCTTGCCGGTGGCCTTGTGGTACTGCTCGCCGACCTTGAAGAAGTCGTCCCACGTGGCGTTGTCGCCGCCGAACAGCTTCGCGACCGACTCCCGGTCGCTGGGGAGGCCCGCCGCAGCGAAGAGCTTGCCGTTGTAGCAGAGGCCCTCGGGGCCGATGTCGGTGCCGTAGCCGATGATGCGGCCGTTCTTGTCGGTGGCCTGCTTCAGCTTCCAGTCGACCCAGCGGCTCTTGATGTCGTTGGCGCCGTAGTCCTTCAGATCGTTGAACTGGTCCGAGACCTGCATGACTTTGCTGAGCCAGCCTTCCTCGACGGCCTGGACGTCGGGGAGGCCGCTGCCGGCGGCCTGCTTCGTCTGCCAGTCGGTGAGCGCGTTGTCACCGGTGTCGATGTTGGTGGCCTTGATCGTGATATTCGGGTGCTCTTTCTCGTACTGCGCGTAGAGCTTGTCGAAACCCATGGTGCCGAACGTGGTGACGGTCAGCGTGACGGGGCCCGAGGTGGATCCGCCGCCGCCGCTGGATGAGCATCCGGCTGCGATGAGGGCGAAGGATGCTGCGCCGGCGACGGCCGCGGCGATCCTGGTGCGTCGTGAGAGCTTCACGGGTCACTCCTTTGTGCGTGTCTGTGCGTCTGGTGCGGTGAGAGCGCTCTCACGTGAAACGGTGAGAGCGCTCTCACGCGTTGGAACAGAATCTAAGCCGGGCCGCACGGTCCTGTCAAGTCTTTTGTGATCGCGCTCTCATCCGCGTCTTTCCGGACATCTCATGTCAGACGCGAACGGCCGCCGCCCGCTAAGGGCGACGGCCGTTCGTCGATGCGCGAAGCGCTACTCGGTCGCGGGCCGAGGGCGCTGTGCCCGAGTGGATGCGGTGTCCGCACCCGGCTCGATGAGCGCCCCGAACTCCGACGCCGCCCGATTGGCCAGGAGGCCCGTGTCGTACTCCTCGTCGTCGTCGTCCGAGACGGAGGCGTAGACGCCGACCGGCTCCCGGGCCTCCTCCTCGGCCTTCGCGGCGGCGGCCGCGTCGGCGGCGTTGTCCGCCGCCTCCTGCAGAGCCGACTTCGCGCGCAGCGGCGGCGCCTTGAAGAACAGGGTCAGAACGAAGGCGAGCAGCACCACGAACATGGCGACCCAGTACACCAGCACCGACGAGTCGTTGAAGGCCACCAGGAACGGCTTCGACAGGCGGGGGTCCGCATTGTTCAGGAACGACGTGTCGTTGACCGCCGAACTGTTCGACCCGCCGGCGGAGGTCTTGAGCTTCGTCTGGACCGTCGGCACGACCGTGTCGACGACCCGCTTGCGCTTGTCGGCATTCGAGAAATCGATCGGCGCGGCAGGAACCTGCTGCTCCGCGACGTCCCGCGGGATGCCCTTGGCAACCAGCGCCTGGACGCCCTGCTCATGGGCCGCGGCCTGGGCGCCCTTCGCGAGCGGGGTGACGATCGGGTCGTAGATCTGCTTCATGATCAGCTTGTTGCCGGGAGCGCTGGCGACGGACGGCGTGAGGGCCGCATCCAGGGCGCTGGTCAGCGTCGGGGTGTCCGCCAGCTGCGTCTTGATGTTCGTCGGGAAGACCGTGAACAGCAGGGAGATCAGTACCGCCGTGCCGAGCGTTCCACCGATCTGGCGGAAGAACGTGGATGCGCTGGTCGCCACACCCATGTCGCGCAGCCCGACGGAGTTCTGGCTCGCGATCGTCAGCGTCTGCATCAGCTGGCCGAGGCCCAAGCCGATCAGCAGCATCGCGCCGGCGATGAACCAGTACGAGTCGCCCACCTTGATGAACGTCAGATACAGGAAGCCGCCGGCGAGCATGGCCGTTCCGATGATCGGGAACTGCCGGTAGCGACCGGTCCGCGCGATGATCTGACCGGAGGCGATCGACGACACCATGAGACCGAGGATCATCGGCAGCAGCTGAAGGCCCGACACGGTCGGGCTCGAGCCGAGGACGAGCTGCAGGTAGAGCGGCAGAGTCAGCATGGCGCCGAACATCCCGAAGCCGACGAAGACGCCGATGACGGTCGCCATCGAGAACGTGCTGGAGCGGAACAGCTTGATCGGGATCAGCGCGTCGTCCTTCATCGCGATCTCGATGATGACGAACGCGACGATGCCGATGCCGCCGATGATGTAGCAGGCGAGCGCCGCTGCGCTGCCCCAGCCCCAGTCGCGGCCCTGCTCGGCCACGAGGAGGAGCGGGACGAGAGCCACGATGACGCCGGCGGCGCCCCACCAGTCGATGCGGGCGGACCCGCGCTCGCGCTTGGGGAGGTGCAGGAATCGCAGCACCATCGCCAGCGCGATGACGCCGATCGGCACGTTGATCAGGAACACCCACCGCCAGCCGGCGATCCAGAGGATCTGGCTCGCACCGGCGAAGAGGCCGCCGATCAGCGGGCCGATGAGGCTCGAGATGCCGAACACGGCGAGGAAGTACCCCTGGTACTTCGCGCGCTCACGCGGCGCGAGCATGTCGCCCATGATCGCCAGCGGCATGGACATGAGGCCACCGGCGCCGAGCCCCTGGATCGCACGGAATGCGGCCAGCTCGATCATCGAGGTCGAGAACGAAGCGAAGATCGACCCTGCGATGAAGATGAAGATGGCGATCACGAACAGCGGACGACGCCCGAAGATATCGGAGAGCTTGCCGTAGATCGGTGTCGCGATGGTCGAGACGATCAGATAGCCCGTGGTGACCCAGGCCTGCTCGCTGAGGCCGTGGAGGTCGTCGCCGATCGTCCGGATGGCCGTTCCGACGACGGTCTGGTCGAGAGCGGAGAGGAACATGCCGGCCATGAGGCCGAAGATCACGAACAGGATCTGCCGATGCGACATGATCGGTTGTGGGCCGGCGGGCGGCGCGCTGGTCTGTGTAGACATTTGTCTCCGGAGGTCGAGAGTCGGGTGGGGACGCCCGGCACGCGGATCGTCACACCGGTGTGGGGCAAAAGAATTTTGCGGAGACTGCAAAGTTACACCCTCTGCCGGGTTTCTGACAACGCGACGCCGGTCGATTCGGCCCTGTGGTTCGCCAGCGGCGAACGACATCGCGGACGCGGTGGCCCCCATCCAGGTCACGCATAACTTCCTGGCGTAGCGTGGGAAGCGGCCGACCGGTCCCTCTCCGAACCTGCTTCGAAAGTCGTATGAGCCCCTTCAGTCGCACTCGCCGCATCCTCGCCGTCACCGCGGTGGCCGCGTCGGCGACCCTCGCGTTCACCGCGTGCGCCGGTGAGCCGTCGCCCATCACGAAAGCCGTCGCGCAGGCGGCCGCTCCGTCACCCGCCGCATCGGTCGTGTCCTCCATCCAGCCTGCAGCGGGAAGCGTCTCCGGGGGTACCGTCACCCTCACCGGCGACAACCTCGACAAGGTCGGGACGGTGCAGATCGGTGGGCAGCCTGCGACCGTGACGAAGGCGACGGACGACAAGGTGGTGGTCAGCGTCCCCGCAGCCGCGGACTTCCAGGCCGGCAGCGTTCCCATCACCGTCACCGACAAGAACGGCAAGCCCGTGAGCACCACGGGCAAGACGTACGACTACCAGGTGCAGACCCCGGTCGACAAGCAGCTCGCCTACGCGCTGACGTACTGGAAGAACTACAACACCGCCCAGTACGGCGACCTCAACCCGGTCGGGGGAGACTGCGCCAACTTCGTCAGCCAGACGCTGATCGCTCGCGGCTGGCAGATGAACGCCGACTGGTACAACCGCGACGCAGCGGCCGAATGGAGTCCCGCCTGGGGATACGTGCCGTCCATGGACGAGTACTTCCGCGAGAACGCGGCGAAGCTCGGTCTGACCGAGTACTCCTTCGACCAGCGCGACAAGATCAAGGTCGGTGACATCGTCATGTTCGACTGGAACGACAACGACTCCCTCGACCACGTGCAGATCGTGTCCGCCGTGCAGAACGTG
The DNA here is from genome assembly GCF_056755275.1 of Leifsonia sp. HAY1-4F. Classification (NCBI taxonomy): domain Bacteria; kingdom Bacillati; phylum Actinomycetota; class Actinomycetes; order Micrococcales; family Microbacteriaceae; genus Leifsonia; species Leifsonia sp. HAY1-4F. Next base: position 110 of record NZ_JBNDHX010000016.1, on the reverse strand, counting down.
AACGGCCAGATCAAGATCAAGATGGTGGGCCACAACGAGGACAGCGACTATCGCGACCTCGACCAGGCCATCACCGTCGACCACCCCGGCGCCGTCGGTCACTTCTGGAG
>NZ_JBNDHX010000015.1:0-52460 GCF_056755275.1 Leifsonia sp. HAY1-4F | reverse complement strand
TCCTCGGCCGACAGCTCGGTCTCGCCCTTCGGCGTGACCTTGCCGACGAGGATGTCGCCGGGGCGCACCTCTGCGCCGATCCGGATGATGCCGCGCTCGTCGAGGTCGGCCAGGAGGTCCGGGCTGACGTTCGGGAGGTCGCGGGTGATCTCCTCCTTGCCGAGCTTGGTGTCGCGGGCGTCGACCTCGTACTCCTCGATGTGGATCGAGGAGAGGGTGTCGTCCTTCACCAGGTTCTGGCTGAGGATGATCGCGTCCTCGAAGTTGTGACCCTCCCACGGCATGAACGCGACGAGCAGGTTCTTGCCGAGCGCGAGCTCGCCGTTCTCGGTCGCGGGACCGTCGGCGACGACCTCGCCCTGCTCGATCCGGTCGCCCTCGTCCACGATCACGCGGTGGTTGTACGAGGTGCCCTGGTTCGAGCGGTCGAACTTGCGCAGGTAGTAGGTCTGGTACGTGCCGTCGTCCGCCTGGACCGTGACAGCGTCGGCCGAGACCTCGGTGACCACACCGGACTTGTCCGCGGTGATCACGTCACCGGCGTCGATTGCCGCGTAGCCCTCCATACCCGTTCCGACGACCGGGCTCTCCGAGCGGAGCAGCGGCACCGCCTGGCGCTGCATGTTCGCACCCATGAGGGCTCGGTTGGCGTCGTCGTGCTCGAGGAAGGGGATCAGCGACGTACCGACCGACACCATCTGGCGCGGGGAGACGTCCATGTAGCCGATCTCGTCGGCGGGGATCAGGTCGACCTCGCCGCCCTTCTGACGGGCGAGGACGCGCTCCTCGACGAAGTGACCACTGGTGTTCAGCGGTGCGTTCGCCTGCGCGATGACGAAGTCGTCCTCCTCGGAGGCCGTGAGGTAGTCGATCTGGTCGGTGACCCGGCCCTCGACGACCTTGCGGTACGGCGTCTCGATGAATCCGAACGAGTTGATCCGCGCGAACGACGCGAGCGAGCCGATCAGACCGATGTTCGGGCCTTCCGGCGTCTCGATCGGGCACATGCGGCCGTAGTGCGACGGGTGGACGTCACGGACCTCGACGCCGGCGCGCTCACGGCTCAGACCACCGGGGCCGAGCGCGGAGAGGCGGCGCTTGTGGGTCAGACCCGCGAGCGGGTTGTTCTGGTCCATGAACTGCGACAGCTGCGACGTGCCGAAGAACTCCTTGATCGCGGCGACGACCGGTCGCACGTTGATCAGGGTCTGCGGGGTGATCGCCTCGATGTCCTGCGTGGTCATGCGCTCGCGGACCACGCGCTCCATCCGGGACAGACCCGTGCGGACCTGGTTCTGGATGAGCTCGCCGACCGCGCGGATGCGGCGGTTGCCGAAGTGGTCGATGTCGTCCACGTCGAGACGGATGTCCGTCTGCTGGCCGTTCCGGATCCCCTTGATCGTGGTCTGGCCGTCGTGAAGGGCGACCAGGTACTTGATCGTGGCGATGATGTCCTGGACGGTCAGCACCGACTCGGACAGCGGGGCGTCGAGGCCGAGCTTCCGGTTGATCTTGTAGCGGCCGACCTTCGCGAGGTCGTAGCGCTTGGAGTTGAAGTAGAAGTTGTCGAGCAGCGCACGCGCGGCCTCGGCGGCGACCTGCTCGCCCGGACGGAGCTTGCGGTAGATGTCCTTGAGCGCCTCCTCCTTGGTGAGGATGGCGTCCTTCTCGAGGGTCAGCTCGATCGACTGGTAGCCGGCGAACTCGGAGAGGATCTCCTCGCTCGTGAGCCCGAGCGCCTTGAGGAACACGGTGACCGACTGCTTGCGCTTGCGGTCGATGCGGACACCGACCTGGTCGCGCTTGTCGATCTCGAACTCCAGCCAGGCACCACGGCTCGGGATGACACGGGCCGAGTAGATGTCCTTGTCGGAGGTCTTGTCGGCGGTGGCCTCGAAGTAGACGCCCGGCGAGCGGACGAGCTGCGACACGACGACACGCTCGGTGCCGTTGATGATGAAGGTGCCCTTCTCGGTCATGAGCGGGAAGTCGCCCATGAAGACCGTCTGGGTCTTGATCTCACCGGTGAGGTGATTCATGAACTCGGCCTCGACGTAGAGCGGGGCGGAGTAGGTCTTGCCCTTCTCCTTGCACTCGTCGATCGAGTACTTCTTCTCCTCGAGGAACGGGTTCGTGAACGAGAGCTGCATGGTCTCGCCGAGGTCCTCGATGGGAGAGATCTCCTCGAAGATCTCCTCGAGGCCCGTGTTGGCGGGCAGATCCTGGCGACCCTGGGCTTCGGCCTCGACGACGCGCGCCTTCCACGCGTCGTTTCCGACCAGCCAGTCGAAGCTCTCCGTCTGCAGTGCGAGCAGATCGGGAACAGTGAGGGTGTCCGTGATCTTGGCGAAGGAGAGTCGTGATGCGGCTCGTCCGTTCTTGGGTGTCTTGTCGGTGTTGGTTGCGTTGCGCGCAGCAGCCAAGGAAATAACCTCCGTGGGCCCCGTAGGCCGAGTTACTGACGGTCGTGTAATTGTCTGGACGAGAACTCCCAGCCGGGGCGCGCTGCCGTATCTGACCCGAAAGGACGGGTCCAGGCGCGCGCGATGACGTCAGGGCCGACCGCAATATGAAGGCAGAAGTTTGACTGGGAGCGCAAAGAACCACTATATGTCAAATAGACGCGCCATGTCCAGTCCTTTCTTGACCGGAGCGGCGTACTGGGTATAACGCCCCGTCGTTCCCAATATTCCTTCCGGTCAGCGGCGGCGCGGATGGTAGGTCGGGAGGGTGTCGACGGTGGCGAGGACGGCCTCCTCACGCGAACGCGGAGCCCAGCCGAGCACCGTCCTGGCCTTCTCGCCGGAGGCCCGGCGGACGGTACCGATGTCGGGAAGCGCGTCGCGGACGCGGCGGCTGAAGGGGGCCGCGGCCTTCAGCATCCATTCGGGCATGAGCTTCGTGCTGACACGCCGGCCGGCGCGCTCTCCCAGGTGCCCGCGGATGAGCAGGGCGATCTCCTGCGCGCTCATCACCTCGCCCGCGATGGCGAGGAACCGCTGCCCGGCCGCCTCCGGGCGGGTCATCGCAAGCAGGTGGAGAGCGGCGACGTCGCGCACGTCCACGACGCCGAAGTGGACGTCCGGGAGGCGCGGGAGGCGTCCCTCCTTCACCAGGCGGATGAGCTCCACGGAGGTCGAGATGTCGGGGCCGAGCACGGGCCCGAGGATGCCGACCGGATTCACCGTCGCGAGCTGGAGAGCTCCCGGCTCGGTGTCGACGAAGGCCCAGGCGGAGCGTTCGGCGATGGTCTTCGACCGCACGTACGCGCTGAGCGGGCGTCCGCTGTCGAGCTCCGTCCAGTCCTCTTCGGTGAAGGCCCGATCGGTCGGAGCGTGGCCGTAGCCGATGGCGGCGAACGAGGAGGTGAGCACCACGCGCTCGACACCGGCGGCACGCGCAGCCCGCAGCACGCGGAGGGCGCCGTCGCGGGCGGGCACGATCAGGTCGTCCGCGTTCTTCGGCTGCTGGGAGGGGAACGGCGACGCGACATGCAGAACGTAGCGGCATCCGGCGACGGCGTCGGCCCAGCCGTCGTCCGAGGTGAGGTCGGCGATGGCGAACTCCAGCCGGTCGCCCGGGTCCTCGACGCCTCCCGCCGCGAGCTGGGACCGGACATCGGCCGACCGCGCGGGCGAGCGGACGGTGGTCCGGACGCGGTATCCGGCGTCGAGCAGCGCGAGCACGCAGTGTGCGCCGAGGAAACCCGAGCCGCCGGTGACGAGGACCCGGTCGGCGGAGGGCGGGGCTGGGTCGCTCGGGTCGTTCGGGTCGCTCACAGCATCCATCCTTCCCCCGGAGCGCCGCGTGCGCTACCGGCGGACGAGGGCGATCGCCTGCGCGCGGTCGCGGACGGCGAGCTTGGCGAAGATGGCGTTGATGTGCGTCTTGACGGTCGCGACGCTGACGAAGAGGATGCGGGCGATCTCGCCGTTGCTGAGGCCGTCGCCGACGAGGGCGAGCACCTCGGCCTCTCGGCGGGTCAGGGCCGGGAAGCGGGTCGTCAGCGCGCCCGCTGCATCGGCCGGCGGAGGCGCTGCGGCGCTGAGGGAGCTGACGATGCGGGCTCCGACCTCGGGGGCGAACGTGGACTGGCCGCTCGCCACCGCGCGGACGGCGGCGGCCAGCTCGGCGCGTCCCGCATCCTTCGTCAGGTAGCCGCGGGCGCCGGCGCGCAGCGCGCCGAGGATCGACTCGTCGTCGGCGTAGGTCGTGAGCACGAGGACGGCGGTGGCGGGAGCCTCGGCCGTCACCCGCGCGGTCGCGGCGGCGCCGTCGAGGACCGGCATCCGCAGGTCCATCAGGAGCACGTCGGGATGCTCGGTCACGGCGAGCGCGACCGCCTGTTCGCCGTCCGCCGCCTCGCCGACGACCTCCATGTCCGGCAGGAGGCCGAGCACGGTGACGAGGCCGTCGCGGATGATCGCCTGGTCGTCCGCCACGGCGACCCGGATGCGGCGCTCGGCGGTCACGGGAGCATCGTCTCGGCGGTCACGGTGAAGCGGCCTTCGTCGCTCGCGGCGGTGGCGGCGCCGCCGAGCGGGAGGGCGGCGAAGCGCTCGCGCATCCCCTCGAGTCCGTGGCCGCCGCCGGAGCGGGCGAGGACGGGATGCACGGTGTGCCGGTCGGAGGCGCCGTGCCGGTCGGAGGCGCCGTGCCGGTCGGAGGCGCCCCGCGGGTCGGGAACGACGAGCGGGTTGGAGACGGTGAGGCGCACCCGGTCAGTCTGCCAGTCGAGCCGCGCCGCCACGGGTGCGCCCGGCGCATGCTTGCGGGCGTTGCTCAGCGCTTCCTGCAGGGCCCGCTGCACGGCGGCGGCCTGGTCCGCGGCGAGCTCCCGGCCCTCGCCGGACACAGCGAGGTCCGCGTCGCCGCCGAGGGAGCGGTGCGCCGCGACGAGATCGTGGAGGGACGCCTCGAGGTCGGGAGCGCTCCGCGCACCCTGCTCGCGGGAGGCCGGGTCACGCAGTGCGGCGACGGCACGCCGCGCCTCCGAGAGTCCCTCGGCGGCGAGGTCGCGCGCATCCACCACCCGTGCCCGGGCGGCGGACGCGTCGCCGGCCTCGAGGAGCGCGTCCACCGCATCCAGCTGGATGACGAGACCGCCGAGGCTGTGGGCGAGGACGTCGTGCAGGTCGCGGGCGATGGCGATCCGCGAGGCCTCCTCGCGCATGGTCAGGTCGCGCTCGCGCAGCTCGGCGGCCTGCGCCTCGGACAGCCGGAACTGGCGGCGGCTGAGACCCGCGAACACGGCCAGGAGGATGCCGCCCATCATGGCGAGCACCGGGATGACGCCGGTCCCGAACGGCAGGGCGCCGAGCGGGATGATGACCAGCACGGCCGCGGCGAGCGCGAGTCCCTGCCAGAGCGGGCGGAGCTCGTCGCTGACGAGCGACATGATGCCGGCGGCGGCCGGGACGATCATCAGGCTGTCCGTCGGAGCCGCCGTCACCGCGCCGGCCAGCGCCGCGAGGACGGCCAGCGCCAGCGCGAGTCGCTGCAGGCGGATCGCCGCGAACGCGGCCCGGCCCGCCCATGCTCCGACCGCCACGACGCCGACGACGGTCACCCACACCGGGCGCTGCCCGGAGTGGGTGACCGCGAGAGACCACGCGACGACGACCGCGCCGATCAGGTTCAGCGCGACGGCGAGCGGGCTCGGCGTACGGGAGAAGTTCACGGGACCATCATGCGCCGGTCGGCGTGGTCGTGGTGGCGGCGGCGTGCCGGTCGAGCCGAGCGGCGAACACCGCGGTGCGCGCAGCGCGGTTCGCGGCGAAGACGAGCAGGATGACACCGGTCGAGGTGACCAGGTGGGCGCCGGCCTGGGTGGCCACCACATCCACTCCGATCCGCACGGCGACGATGACCACCCAGAGCATCAGTCCCCAGACGCCGGTCTGCGACTCGTAGGTCGCGTACTCGCCGGGCCTCCGGCCGGCCGCGACCGGCTCGGGGAGGCGGCGGAAATGCGCGATCGCGCCCATCCACGCTCCCAGGGCCAGTGACAGCCCGACCTCGCCGGCCACGACAGCGAGGTCGAGCGGGGTGACCGCCACAGGCTTCGTCTGCTGGGCCAGGATCGCGACCCCGGCGATCGCAAGGATGATGGGGAGGCGCCACATCGCCGACACGACGACCGGCCGCCAGGTCAGCTGCCGGTAACCGACCCACCCGATCAGCAGGATGATCAGGACCACGTTGGCGATCGTCTGGATGCTCATCGCTCTCAACCTTTCCGGCCGGGTTCCCGGCCACGACATCCAGAGTCGCGGCTGCGCGGCGGCGAGGGCACCATCCACAGGTGGAGGCCGGGTGGAGATCGGGTGGAGCGCGCGCGGCTAGGCTGCCGATGTGCCCCAGAATCCGGCCCAGCAGAACCCGTCGGTCACTCTCGCCGAGAGCGGGTATCTGGCGACGGTGGAGCCGGACCGCTTCGTTCCCGGCGCCTATCAGCTGGTGGTGGATGGAACCCCGCAGTCCCACGTGAACCTGGACGACCCGTCCCAGCTGTTCTTCGAGTACGTCCAGCGCATGGGCAATGTGATCGACCTCATCGGCGAACCGGGCCAGCCGATCACCGCCGTGCACCTCGGTGCCGGCGCGCTGACCCTCCCCCGCTACATCGCGTACACCCGGCCGGGCTCGCGGCAGCAGGTGGTGGAGCTGGAGAGCCGGCTGGTGGATCTGGTGCGCGAGCAGCTGCCGCTCCCCCGCTACGCGCAGATCCGCATCCGCCACGGCGACGCCCGCGAGGTCGTCGGCAAGCTGCCCGCCGGGCTGCGGGGATCGGTCGACCTGCTCGTGGTGGACATCTTCAGCGGGTCGCGTACGCCGGCGCACGTGACGAGCATGGAGTTCTACCGGTCGGCCGTGTCGCTGCTGAAGCCGGACGGGATCGTCCTCGTCAACGTCGCGGACGGGCCGCCGCTCAGCTTCGCACGCAGCCAGGTCTCCACGCTCGGCGCGGTCGTCGGGCACGTCGCCGCGCTCGCCGAGACGCAGGTGCTGAAGGGCCGCCGGTTCGGGAATGTCGTGCTGGTCGGCTCGGACGCGCCGCTGCCGCTGGAGTGGCTGCCGCGCCTGCTGGCGAGCGGTCCGCATCCCGCGAAGGCCGTCGCCGGCGGGGAGTTGCGGACGTTCGCCGCCGGCGCGCCGATCGTGACCGACGCGACCAGCGTGCCGTCGCCGGCGCCCGCGCGCAGCATCTTCCAGACGGGCACGCGGCGGGAGTGAGGGGCCGCTCGGGCTAGGACTAGAACGCCCGGATACGGAACCGCTCGCACGCGCGCGCCAAGGACTCGTCCGAGACGAGAATCCGATCGGGTGAGAGAGCCGTGAGGTCAGCGCTCCAGCCGTCGCCCGGTCCGGGAAGCCAGACTGCGCGACACCACGCTCCGCCGTGCTTGCTGCGGAACTGCAGCCCGCGGGCCTGGGTTCCGTCGTCGAGTTCGACGCGGCGAAGCAGCTCCCCGACGGTGGTCGTTATCCGTCGGTTCTCGCCTTCGAGGACCGCCGTTGTAAGGGTGGTGACACCCTCCTCCACCAGGAGTGATTCCATCGCCACCTCCAGGCGGGAGATCGTGTCGGGGTGGTCGACGTCGATCCACCGGCCTCCAGGATCGGCGTGGATCACGCACATCCCTCGATCGTGTCGCCACGAAGCAGGCACTGCCCCAACACCCATGAAAGAACTCGCCGCCCATTCGTCTGCGATCACCTCGAGGAAGTCGTCGCGCGGCATCCCGATGGCTTTAGCGTCCGCTGCCAAAGGGTCGTCGGCGCCGAGCGGGCGCTTGAACGGGGACAGAACTTCGGCGTACGCGGTCTCCGGCGTCTGGGCTGCGTAGAGGGTGAGGCCCGGGGAGTCGAAGCGGCCCCACTGATGGCGGGGCGCTGTGCCCGTGCGCGCGGGAGCAGAGAGCGCGTTGTAGCGAGTGGGCGCGACGCGGAACATCCGGTCACCTTCCACGGGGAGGAGGCGCAGTCCGGTCTCCGCGCAGGTGCGAGCGCCAGCGTCGAGGATCACGCGTCCTGGGAGCCTGCGAGAAACGCCTCGACCGCCGCCATCACCTCGGCGCCCCGCCCCTCGCGGATCGCGGTGATCGGGGTGGCTTCCTGAAGGAGCGGGTTGCCCCCGATGAACCAGGACCGGGCCACGTGCGCATTCTCCGCCAGCACCAGGCTGGCCCACGCCCGGTGTCCGAGCTGAAGTCGGTTCAGGAACTCATTCCGCGGAGTGGGACCATCCGGCTTCGCCCACTTCGCTGGCAGCTTGCGGTCCTTGGATCCGGTCATCGCAGCGACCAGCGTCGGGCCGAGTCCGGCGACGAGGACCCGCGCGATGTCGTGCGAGTCCATCCGCGCCGTAGAAGCGTGCTGGGACGTTGTCGTAATGCTGGCCATGAAGCAATGGTACCGCGCTGTTACCCCAGGCAGGAACCACAAATTCCCCTCAAATTACCCTTCTCGGGCCCTCAGGCGTGACGGAACGTCACCGGCTGGCCGGGACGGAGCTGCGCGAAGAGGTCGAGGGTGGCGTCGGAGACGACGGCGATCACCGGGTAGCCGCCGGTGACGGGATGGTCGGCCAGCAGCACCGTGGGCCGGCCGTCCGGCGAGACCTGCACGGCGCCCGCCACCATGGGCTCGCTCGGCAGCTCCCGGTTCACGGCGCGCTCGATCAACGCTGACGCGACCGCGGGCGAGCGGACGGCGTGGGAAGCATGTGAGAGAGGCTGCGGGGGATCCAGCCGGATGCCGATGCGGTCGCTCTCCGCGCCGGCGCGCCACTCGTCGGTGAAGAACGCCTCCAGCGCCGCCTCGGTGAACCAATCCGCACGCGGGCCGCGGTGCGCGCGGACTTCCACCGCATCCATCGCCGGCTCGGCCACCGGAACGAAGTCGAGCAGCGGCAGATCGGTTCCTGGATGCTCGCCGAGCGGGATCAGGTCGCCCGCTCGCAGGGGCGCGGGGCCGAGGCCCGCGAGGGTGTCGCGCGAGCGGGAGCCGAGCACCGGCGCGACGGCGACGCCACCGCGAACGGTCAGGTACCAGCGCACCCCGGAGGTGGCCGACCCGATGCGGAGCACCTGACCGGCGCCGGCATGGACGGCGGTGTGCGCATCCATCGATCGGCCGTCGAGCAGCAGCCGGCCGGTCGCTCCGGTGACGGCGAACCAGGTGTCCTGTTCGAAGCGCGCCTTGAAGCCGCCCAGCAGCACCTCGATGCCGGCATCGCTCTCGGGGTTGCCGAGGAGGCGGTTGCCCAGCCGGAGAGCGCCGCGGTCGAGGGCGCCCGAGCGTCCGACACCCACGGCGGCGAAGCCCGGCCGGCCCAGGTCCTGCACCAGCGCCAGGGGGCCGGGACGGAGCACGCGGAGGCCGCTCACAGCGCCTCCCGGAAGCGGACGACGGTTCCCTGACGCAGCAGGGCGGGTGGATCCGCCGTCTCGTCCCAGAGCACCGCATCCGTCCGCCCGATCAGCTGCCAGCCGCCGGGGCTCGAGCGTGGATACACACCGCTGAAGGCGCCGGCCAGCCCGACCGAACCCGGAGGCACGGCGGTCCGCGGGGTGTCCCGGCGGGGGACGTCGAGGGGTCGGTCGGTCGCCAGGTAGGCGAATCCCGGCGAGAAGCCGCCGAAGGCGACGCGCCAGGTGGAACCGGTGTGGAAGGCGACCAGCTCGGCCGGGGTGCGGCCGGTGAGCCGCGCGGCCTCGGCCAGGTCCCCACCGTCGTACGCGACCTCGAGCTCGACCAGGTGCTCGTGCGTCGCATCCACGTCGAGCGGGACGGTGCGCTCGACCCAGGAGCGGGCGGAGCTGAGCGGGAGGATGCGCGGCTCCACGAGGACCGCGATCGTCCGGGCGGCGGGCACCAGGTCCACCACTCCCTCCGCCCGCGTGGCGTCGAGGCCGCGGAACAGGGCGAGCACGGCATCCAGGTCGTCCAGCTCCACGAGCAGCGCGTGGTCGCCGAGCGGCAGGATACGGCGCGTCATACGAACGGCTCCACGTGGATGGCGGCTGCGGCCAGCGCGCTGCGAACCGCGCGTGCCATCGCCACCGCTCCCGGGGTGTCGCCGTGGACGCACAGCGAGTCGACCTCGAGGCGGACGGCGGCGCCGTCGACGGCGTCGACGGTCCCTTCGGTCACCATGCGGACGGCACGCTCGGCGATCTCGGTCGCATCCGTGAGCAGGGCGGCGGCATCGGTGCGCGGGACGAGCGTCCCGTCGGCGCGATAGCCGCGGTCGACGAACGCTTCGCGGACGAAGCGCAGACCGGCATCGGCGGCGGCGCGCTCCACCGCGGACCCGGCCAGGCCGAGCAGCGGGAGCGCCGGGTCGAACGCGACCACCGCGTCCACCACCGCTCGCGCCTGCGCCGCGTCCCGCACGATGCGGTTGTACAGGGCGCCGTGCGGCTTGACGTAGCGGACGGCCGTTCCGGCGACGCGGGCAAGGCCCGACAGCGAGGCGAGCTGGTAGAGGACCTCGTCACGCAGCTCTCTGGCGGGCACATCCATGCTGCGGCGGCCGAAGCCCGGCAGGTCGCGGTACGAGACGTGGGCGCCGACGGTGACGCCGTTCGCCTCAGCCTCCCGGCAGGTGGCGAGCATGGTGGATGGATCCCCCGAGTGGAAGCCGCACGCCACGTTGGCGCTGGACACGATCCGCAGCAGGCCGGCGTCGTCGCCCATCGTCCAGGCGCCGAAGGACTCGCCCAGATCGCTGTTGAGGTCGACGGTACGCGGCATCCCTCTATTGTGGCGCGCTGCGGCGTGGTGCGGTGCGCGGGGTGCGTGCCGTGCGGGCCGTGCGGGCGTCAGTGCACGGCTCGGGCCGTCCGGGCCCGGTGGGCTCGCACCTTGGCGCGGTTGCCGCAGCGCTGCATCGAGCACCAGCGCCGCGTGCCGCCGCGTGAGGTGTCCAGGTACACCAGGCGGCAGTCGTCGGCGGAGCACTCCCGGATACGGCCGTCGACGTCCGGGCCGAAGGCGTGGACGGCGTCGCGGGCGATGGAGCCGAGCGCCTGGTGAGGACGCGCCTTCGTGCGTCCGGCCTGGCGGCCGCCGCCGGCGAGGACCGGAGGGATGTCGGGCGTCGCCGCGAACAGGTTCACCACATCCACATCGTCGGGCGACAGGAGCTCACCCTGGCTCGCCTGACGCGCCAGGCGGCCGAGCGCGGAGCGAAGGGCGCGGGCGTCGCGGAACTCGCGCTCGCCGGCGGTCGGTGCGACCTCGGGGAAGCGCTCGACCAGCCAGTCGTTGAGACCGGACGCGTCACGGACGGTCCGCCACTCGTCGAGCTCGTCGTCCAGCCCGCCCGTGTAGGCGAAGTCGAGGGCCAGTGAGCCCGAGTCGAACCACCAGCGCTGTCCGTCGTGGGGCTCCATCCATTGGCCGGTGCCTCGGGTGAGGATCGCTGAAGTCGCCATGTAACCCATAGTGGCAGTTGCACCGGAGGGGGATGGACGGGGTGGCCCTGGCATACTGAGCTGATGACTGCGTACCGCCCGGATCCGCGCGCCCAGTTGGAGAGCGCCACGGTGCGCCTACGGGCGCTGACCCTCGACGACCTTCCCGATCTGTTCGACGCGATCGGGCGCCCCGAGGTGTTCGCCGGTGGCTGGGGCGGCGGGCCGGCCGGGTTCCGCGACACGTACGAGGAGTGGCGGACGTTCGTCATCGGGTACCTCGACTGGGAGCGGAGCAACGTGACCGCGGTCGTGCTCCGTGACGGGGATCGCCTGGTCGGCACCACCACGCTCGGCGACTTCGACCTGGTGAACGAGTCGGCCCACATCGGGTGGACGGCCTACGCCCCCGAGGTGTGGGGCACCCGGGTGAATGCCGAGACCAAGCGGCTGCTGCTGGGCACGGCGTTCGACCACGGGTTCGAGCGGGTCAAGCTGCAGGCCGATGTACTGAACGACCGCTCCCGGGCCGCGATCCTCCGGATCGGCGCGAGCTTCGAAGGCATCCTCCGGCACACCCAGCGCCGCGCGGATGGCAGCTGGCGGGACACCGCCGTGTACTCGATCCTCCGTGAGGAATGGCCGGCGGTGCGGGATGGGCTCGACGCCCGGCTGAGCGTCGAGCACGCCTGAGAGGTCCTGCCCCGGCTACTCGTTCGCGGCAGCGGCGGCGACCCGGCGCTGCGCCGGCGAGACCTCGCGGTGCTGCCACGAGATCAGGTTCGCCGCGTCGAACCGGCGGCTGCACGCGCCGCACGCCAGCGCACGGGCGGGCTTGCGATAGCGGTAGTGCGTGTGGCCGTTCGGACAGGTGCCCACCCAGGGCGCCAGGTCGTCGGCGATCGCGCCGCCGTGCAGCCGCTTGCCCTCGTAGCCGAGGTCGAGGGCGATCGCCCGCCAGCGCGGACCGTGCCCGGCACGGGACCCGGCGAGCGCATGAGCGACCTCGTGCAGCAGGATCTGGTGGATCTCGTCGTCCTCGTAACGCCCGGCCAGATAGCGCGAGACGGTGATCCGCTTGGAGGTGTAGTTGCACAGGCCGGCACGCGTCTTGGCGTTGTCGAAGCCGAAGGTCCACACGGCCGGATCGAGATGGAGGGCGATGAGTGCCTCCGCCCATCGGCGCACGCGGTCCAGCTCGGCCATCAGCGGCGGATCCCTTCCGGGGTGCTCCGATCCTCCATGCCGTGCATCCTACGCGTGATCGCCGTCGCCCTCATCGTTCGGCTCGGAGCCGGATTCGGTGGCGGAGCCGGGGCCGGGGCCGGAGGCCGAGCCGCGCTGCGCCTCGAGCGCCGACTGCACCACGGCGACGGCCGTGAGGGCCGCCTGGATCTCGGCCGGCGACGCGCCCAGCTTTTCCCGCAGGAACACGGCCGCCGTCATGTCCGCGAGCGCGTTCTCGTAGTCGCCGACGTCGAAGTGCACCTTGCCGCGGTTCTGCACGGCGAACGCCTCCAGCGCGGTCCACTCGCGACCGCGCGCCTCATCCACGCAGCCTGTGAGCTCCACCACGGCCTCATCGGTCTTGCCCTGGTACTGCAGCACCTGCGCCCGGCGGATGCGCGCACCGAGCAGCTGCTCCCGGTCGCCCGTGAAGCGCGCCTGCCGGACGGCCTCGTTCGCGACCTCGTACGCCTCGTCCAGCCGGCCCAGCAGCCGCAGCAGCACGGCCTTCTCGTTGAGCGCGCTCAGGCTGCGCAGACTGCCCAGCTCCTCCAGACGCTCGCCGGCAGCGCGCAGATCGACGCGCTCGCGCAGGGTGGTCGGATCGTATCCGAGGATGATGCTCAGGGTTCTGCTCCCGATCGGTGGTTCCCGAACAGACTACCCGTAGCGGCGCGCCGATCCCGGTGGCTCACCCCGCACGTTTTCGTGGCGCGAGCAGGGCGGTCAGGTCGTCAGTCGACGACTTGGACGTCCTTCCAGAACGCCACGTAGTTGCTGTAGTCCTTGCCTACTCGGTCGAACGAGCTCGGGTACGGGGTCGGGTAGCTCCATGCGCGGTCCTGCAGCAGGGCGTCGCCAGACTTCACCGAGAAATATTGGCATTCGCCCTTCCACGGACACGTGTACGGCGTGTCGCTCTCGACGAGGTACTCGGACTTCACGCTCGCCGGCGGAAAGTACCAGTTGCCCTCGATGTGGATGAGGTCCTCCTGCGGGGCCTCGGCGATCACGGTGTCGTTCAGCACGGCTTTCATTTGATAAACCTCCTGTGCAGTCGAACCTACGTGAGCGCCCGATCATTCCGGTGCGGTCGGACCGTTCTGACGGGGAGCTCGGAGGACGGTCACAGTGTCGGAGGCACGGAGTCGTCCCGCAGCGGCGACGTCGGCCGACGCGGAAGGAACGGCACCGATCGGCTGGGTCACCGGGCCATCGTAATGCGGGCCTCTGCGCGGCCCTGCCGCGTTTCGCCGGGTGACGGCCGCATCTGCCGGCGGATCAACTCGAAGTCGTGGCGCGACAACTCGATGACCCCGCGGCGCAGCTGGTAGCCCCAGTCGGGCCGGTCACGGGTGAAGTCGAGCGAGCCCAACAGCGGACGGATCGGGATGGCCACCGCGTCGTGGTCCCACTCGATGCGGCGCCGCCACGGCTTGAAGTCGGACGCCGGGCCGCTCATCGACGGACCCTGCGTCACCTGGAACGCCTCGCCGTCCGCCACGCGCCCGACGGCGGTGAACTGCTTCAGCGGCTCGCCATCAGGGAACGAGTCCCGCGGCGAGTAGTACACGAAACCGTCGGCTGCGCCCATCCACTCCAGCGGACCGCGAGCGCCGTGGTTGACCTGGGCGAAGCCGCCTGCGACGCCGCGCAGCACGTGGTCGAGCTGCACCACGCCCATCCAATAGCGGATCGCCATGCTTCCGTTGTAGCGCACGCCGCCGACATCCACGTCGAAACGGCGTCCTCCTGATCGACGTGTCGGTGACGGAGTTCCGTTTCGAGGAGAGGATGGGACCATGCGTTACGTGCTGATGGCACTCGCCGAGGGCGGGGACGCCGCGCCGCTGTGCGACGATCCGGCGGCGCTCGAGCGCTACGAGCAGGAGCTCGTGCGCGCCGGCGTGCTGCTCGCCGCGGAGGCGCTGGAGCCCGCGGAGTCCGGCACGCGCATCCACTTCGACGGCGAGGAGCGCGTCCTGAGCCGCATCCCGCCGGCCCCGTCCGGAACCGGCGCGGCACGCGGCCGGGTCGAAGGGCTCTGGATGCTGCAGACGGCCGGCGAGGACGAGGCACTGGAGTGGGCGCGCCGCTTGCCGCTGACGCGGGGAACGGTCGATGTGCGCCGAGTCGCCGGCGACGGGCGCCGATGACGGACGGCGAGCGCACCCCGCTGGATGAGATCCGCCGCGCGATCGACTCCGTGTGGCGGATCGAGTCGGGGCGGCTGATCGCCGGGCTCGCCCGCACGACCGGCGATGTCGGCCTCGCCGAAGAGCTGGCCCAGGATGCGCTGGTCGCGGCGCTGGAGCAGTGGCCGGCCTCCGGCATCCCCCGCAATCCCGGAGCCTGGCTGACCACCGTCGCCAAGCGCCGAGCCGTCGACGGCTGGAGGCGGCGCGAACGACTCGACGACCGCTACGCCGCGATCGCCCACGACCTGGAGCAGGAGCTCGGCGACGACGATCCGGCCCGCGTCGCGCAGGAGCCGATCGGCGACGACCTGCTGCGGCTGGTGTTCGTCGCGTGCCACCCCGTGCTCCCGCAGGCATCGCGCGTCGCCCTGACGCTGAAGCTGCTCGGCGGCCTCACCACCGACGAGATCGCGCGGGCGTTCCTCGTGCCGCCCGCCACCATCGCGCAGCGCATCGTGCGCGCCAAGCGGACGCTGACCGCGGCCGGCGTGCCGTTCGAGGTCCCGGAGCGGGCCGAGTTCCCGGAACGCCTCGCCTCGGTGCTCGAGGTCGTCTACCTGATCTTCAACGAGGGCTACTCGGCGACGGCGGGCGACGATTGGATGCGGCCCGACCTGTGCCGCGAGGCGCTGCGGCTCGGCCGCGTGCTCGCCGAGCTCACTCCGCGCGAGCCGGAGGTGCACGGCCTGGTCGCGCTGATGGAGTTCCAGGCGTCGCGGCTCACCGCACGGACGGCGGCGGACGGATCGCCCATCCTGCTGCAGGACCAGGACCGGGCGCGCTGGGACCGCCTCCTGATCGGCCGGGGCGTCGCGGCGCTGGAGCGTTCCGACGCGCTCCGGCTGAGCCGTCGGCCGCCGGTGAGCCGTGGTCCGTACACGCTGCAGGCGGCGATCGCGGCCTGTCACGCGACCGCGCCCACGGCCGAAGCGACGGATTGGGAGGAGATCGTCGCTCTGTACGGCGCGCTCGCCGAACTGCGCCCCTCCGCGGTGGTGGAGTTGAACCGTGCGGTCGCGCTGTCGATGGCCTACGGCCCCTCGGCCGGCCTCGAGGTCGTCGACCGGCTCGCGATCGACGGTGCGCTCGCGTCGTACCACCTGCTCCCCTCGGTCCGCGCCGACCTGCTCCTCCGGCTGGGACGGCGGGAGGAGGCGCGCCAGGAGTTCCAGCGCGCTGCGGCGATGACCGGGAACGCACGGGAACGCGAGCTGCTGCTGGCGCGAGCCGAGGAATGTCTCTGAGTCGAGCATCCCGAGGCGCGTGACGGCCTGGAGGGGCGAGACTGGGAGCATGCGCGTGCTCCTCAAGCTGACGCTCGACTGCGACCCGGACGCGGCCTGGCGCGCGCTGCAGAGCCCTACGGCGTTCCGCGAGGTGGCGATGCCGTGGGTGGACTTCCGTTCGGACGAGCCCGCCGGCTTCCCGACGCGCTGGGGCGCGGAGCACCGGATGCGGGTGAAGGCGCTCGGCGCGTTCACCGTCGGGACGCAGGCGGTCCGCCTCGACACGCTGCGGTCGACCGATCCGCGCGAGCGCGCGACGCGCATCCTGCGCGACAGCGGTGGGGGGACCGGAGGGATGCTGTCGGCGATCCCCCGGCTGGACCACCGGATGGCGATCGCGCCCGACCCTGCCGGGCCGGACGAGAACGGGCGAGTGCGGACGCTGTACCGGGACCAGCTGATCGTGCGCGCCGGCGTGCTGACGCCACTCGCCTGGTCCGTGCTGTGGGCGTTCTGGCAGTGGCGCGGGGTGCGCCTGCGCCGGCTCGCGCCCACCTGGGCCTACGATCCGGAGACAGATCCGGAACGAGTGGATGCGGCAGAGCGCGCCGTGAACCCGGCGACGACGAAGGCGGAGGAGACATGACGGACGCGGAACAGGCGACCACCGAGACGGGCCGGCTTGCGGCGCGAGCCGTGACCGCCGTCCAGACGGCGGACTGGCGGCGACGTGTCTTCGCGCTGTACGCCTCCGTCCGGCGCATCGCCGCCCACGACCCGGCGGAGGCGCACGCCTACTGGGTCTCGGGCCGCAACGATCTCTTCTCGTCGCACCCCGCATCCCCTCTGCTCGACGCGGACCGCGGACGCTTCACCGGGCTGCCGGTCACTCCCTACGATCCCGAGTGGCGGTTCGAGCTGCCCGTGCGGCCGGCAACGGAGGCGGTGCGGATGGATGTGGACACCGGCACCGACGGCGTCGTGCCGTTCGAACTGCTCGGGACCGTGCGCATCCCATTCGCCGGCACGCTGGACGTGTGGCGGCTCGCTTCGTATGGCGGCGGACTGTTCGTGCCCGTGAAGGATGCGCTCGCCGGCCGGGCGGGCGGGACGTACGGCGGCGGACGCTACCTGCTCGACACGATCAAGGGCGCCGACCTCGGGCTGGATGCGGACGGCGACGAGGCCTCGCTGGTGCTCGACTTCAACTTCGCGTACAACCCGTCGTGCGCGTACGACCCGGCATGGGCGTGCCCGCTCGCGCAGGCCGGGAACACCTTGCCTGTCGAGATCCCCGTGGGCGAGCGCTACCCCGGCGCGTGAGCCGCGTTCTCCTCCTTTTTCCGCCGGTTTCGCCCGGCGCGTTGTCGCGCGCTCAGCGGGTGACGAGGGTGAGGCGCTGGGTGGGGCGGGTCATCGCGACGTAGAGGGACGCGGCCCCGCGCGGCGACTCGGCGGCGAGCGCATCCGGGTCGGCGAGGACGACGGCGTCGAACTCCAGGCCCTTGGCCTCGTATCCGGTGAGCACGGCGATCGGACGGGAGAGGCCGGCGGCGCCGCGGCCGGCGGCGTCCCCGAAGCGCCCGAGCACCGCCGCGGCGACCGCCGGAAGCTCGGCTCCGGCAGCGATGACGGCGAGGGTGCCTCCCGCATCGATGCCGCGGTCGTGAGCGACGGCGTCCGCGACCGCCGCGGCGAGCGTGCCCGCGTCCGCGGTTTCGTGCGCGGACGCGTCCACGGCCCGGACCCGGCGGATGGGCCACTCGCCCTCGCGCACCGCTCGCGTCGGCGTGATCGGCAGGCCGGCGGCCGTGGCGAGCCGCTCCGCCTCGCGCGTGATCTGCGCGGGAGTGCGGTAGTTGACCGTGAGCTCCTCCAGGCGCCACGCATCCTTGAACACCGGATTCAGCGCATCCGCCCAGCTCGTCGCCCCGGCAGCGGAGGCGACCTGGGCGATGTCGCCGACGATCGTGAACGACTTCATCGGGCAGCGGCGCACCAGCACCCTCCACTGCATGGGTGAGAGCTCCTGCGCCTCGTCCACGACGACATGGCCGTAGGTCCAGCTGCGGTCGGCGGCCGCCCGCTCGGCCGTGGTTCCGCGGTCCTCCTGCTCGGCGAACCCGTCGGCGAGCTGTTCGGCGCTCACCAGACCCTGCACGCCCATGTTGCGGATGGCGGCGCGTGCGTTCTCGAGGTCGCGCTTGCGCTGGCGGTCGCGCTCGCGGTCCGCGGGGTCGGGCCGGCCGGGGAAGTCGCCGAGGAGCTCGGCAGCCTCATCCAGCAGGGCCGCATCCGACACGGTGAACGGCTCGGTCCGCTCGCGGCGGAGCGCATCCCGCTCGTGCTGCGACCAGCGCGGGGCCAGCTCCGCCAGCCACGACGCCCGGGCGTAGAGGTCCTGCAGCAGCTTCTGGGGAGTGAGCGGGAGCCAGGCGGTGTTGAGCAGGACACGGACGTCGTAGGAGGTGCGGAGGTCCTCGCGAAGCACCTTCAGGTCCGCGTCGTCAATCGTGGATCCCGACGCCCGCAGCTGCGCCGCCAGTTGCTCTGTCAGCTCGGCGAGCGCGCTCTTCACGAACGTCACGCGGGCGACGTTGTGCGGCTTCCCGGTGCGCTGGGCCTTCGCGATGGCGCGATGGATGAGCTCGGGCGCGACGACGAGCCGCTCGTTGTCGACCACGATCGTCTGCGGCTCGGCCGGCGCCTTCTGCCGCGACTTCACCGCCCGTGAGAGCAGCCGCGCCATCTGCAGCGAGCCCTTCAGGAGGGCGGCCTCCGGTGCGTCGTCGGCCGTCGCCTCCACGCCCGGGAACAGCTCGCCCAGGGTGGACATGACCACTCCCGTCTCGCCGAGGGACGGGAGCACGGCCTCGATGTACCGCAGGAAGGCGGCGGAGGGGCCGACCACGAGCACGCCGGATGCGTTCAGCCGCTGGCGGTTCGCGTACAGCAGGTAGGCGGCGCGGTGCAGCGCCACAGCGGTCTTGCCGGTGCCCGGTCCCCCCTGCACGACCAGCGCGCCGCGCAGATCCGATCGGATGATGCGGTCCTGCTCAGCCTGGATGGTCGCGACGATGTCGTGCATCCGGCCGGTGCGCTGCGCGGTCAGCGCGGCGAGGAGGGCACCCTCCCCCTGAATCTGCTCGCCCGTCCGCCCGCCATCCAGCAGGGACTCGTCGAAGACCTCGTCATCGATCCGGGTCACCTGCCGGCCCGTCATGGTCAGGTGACGACGGGCGCGCACGCCCATCGGCTCGCTGGCCGTGGCCTGATAGAAGGCACCCGCCTGCTGCGCGCGCCAGTCGACCAGCAGGGAGCGCTGGTCGTCGTCGCGCAGACCCACCCGGCCGATGTACCGGTGGTCGGTGCCGTCGACGGGCTCGTCGAGCAGCAGCCGGCCGAACACGAGGCGGGCGTCGACGTCGCGCAGCTGCGTCAGCTGGTCCTCGTAGAGCCGGGCGAACGCATCCCGCTCGCTGCGTGCCTGATGGTTGCTGCCGACACTGTCGCGGCGCACCTGGGCGAGACGTTCCTCCGTCTCCGCACGCAGCTGATCGAGCCGCTGATACAGCTCAGCGACCACTGTGCGTTCACGTTCGAGCTCTGATTCCAGCACGCCCATGGCCACCTCTCGTTTCCGGGCCGACAGTCTACGACCTCCGGTTGTGCCTGCGCTCTCAGCACTCGCGCGGCGTTATGCCCTAGAGTGGATGCGCGGGCAACTCTGCCCGCGGCGTCGTAGAACGCTTCGCGTTGCGCCGGGCCATGCCCCGCACGCTTCTCTTCATACGGCGAACGATCGCTCCGCTCGGTGCGCTCGCCACCCACCCCGGTCCGCCCTGCCGACCGGGTCTCATGCCTGAAAGGCACCTCTGTGACTCTCTCCTTCGCCGAACTCGGCGTTCCCGCTCCGCTCGTCGCCGCCCTCGCGGCCGACGGCAAGACCACCCCGTTCCCCATCCAGGCCGACACGCTCCCCGACGCCCTCGCGGGCAAGGACGTGCTGGGCCGCGGCAAGACCGGCTCGGGCAAGACCATCGCCTTCGGCCTGCCGCTCGTCGCCCGCCTCGGCACCGTGCTCGCCGGCGGCCCACGCCGCGCAGGACGGCCGCTGGCCCTCGTGCTCGCGCCGACCCGTGAGC
This sequence comes from Leifsonia sp. HAY1-4F, assembly GCF_056755275.1. Classification (NCBI taxonomy): domain Bacteria; kingdom Bacillati; phylum Actinomycetota; class Actinomycetes; order Micrococcales; family Microbacteriaceae; genus Leifsonia; species Leifsonia sp. HAY1-4F. Next base: position 32,241 of record NZ_JBNDHX010000015.1, on the reverse strand, counting down.
TGGCCACCCAGATCGCGACGGCCATCCGGCCGCTCGCCGACCGCTACGACCTGCGCGTGTCCACCGTCTTCGGCGGCGTCTCGCAGAACAAGCAGGTGTCCGAGCTCAAGGCCGGCGTCGACATCCTCGTCGCCTGCCCCGGCCGCCTCGAAGACCTCATGAAGCAGCGCTTCGTCTCGCTCGACGCGATCGAGATCACCGTGCTGGACGAGGCCGACCACATGGCCGACCTCGGCTTCCTGCCCGTCGTCACCCGCCTGCTGGCGGCCACGCCGGCCGACGGCCAGCGCCTGCTGTTCTCCGCAACGCTCGACAACGGCGTGGACAAGCTGGTGAAGCGCTTCCTGCACTCCCCTGTGCTGCACTCCGTCGACGACGAGAACAGCCCGGTCGAGGCGATGACCCACCACGTGCTCCAGGTGGACGGACCGGATGAGAAGAAGGCCCTCGTGGAGGCGCTCGCCTCCGGCACCGGCCGCCGCATCCTGTTCACCCGCACCAAGCACCAGGCGAAGAAGCTCGCCAAGCAGCTCACCGCCTCCGGCATCCCGTCCGTCGACCTGCACGGCAACCTCGCGCAGGGCGCCCGCGACCGCAACCTCGCCGCCTTCGGCGAGGGCAGCGTGAAGGTGCTCGTCGCGACGGACGTCGCCGCTCGTGGCGTCCACGTGGACAACGTCGAGCTCGTCGTTCACGTCGATCCCCCGGCCGAGCACAAGGCGTACCTGCACCGCTCCGGCCGCACCGCGCGTGCCGGCAGCGCCGGTGACGTCGTCACCGTCATGCTGTCCTCGCAGGCCGAGGACGTGCGGACCCTGCTGCGCAAGGCCGCGATCGCGGCGACGCCGCAGCGGGTCACCGCGACATCCCCGGCGGTCGTCTCGCTGGTCGGTCAGGTCGCGCCGCACGTCGCGCCGTCGCTGCAGGAGCAGCGGCCCGCAGGCGGCGGCGGTACGTCGCAGGGCGCGAACGCGCAGCGGAAGCGTGCGCGTCGCGGCGGCGGCGCCGGCGGCGCCGGTGGCGCCGGTGGCGGCCAGGGTGCCGGTTCGCGTGACGGCGGCGGCTCAGGCCGCGTCGGCGGGCGTGACGGCGGCGGCTCCGGCCGCGTCGGCGGGCGTGAGGGCGGGCGTGACGGCAGCGGCTCCGGCCGCGTCGGCGGCGCCGGCCGCGGTGCCGGCGTCTCCGAGACCGCCGGCGCAGGCGGCGGCTCGCGCCGTCGCGGAGGCCAGCGTGCCGCCGTCGCCCAGCAGGCAGCGCCCTCGCGCGCCGGTGCAGGCCAGCACCGCGGCGGACAGCCGTCGGCCGGCCAGCGCGACCACGGCGGCTCCCGCCCGGCCGCGTCGCGCTCCGACGCCTCCGTGCGCCGCGGCCAGGGCTCGCGCCGCGCGCAGGGCTGACCTCACACCCTCCACGATCCCCCGCCCGTCCGGCCTCCACCCCGGACAGGCGGGGGTTCGTCGTCTCTCCGGGCTGCTTCCACCCTCCCCGCCGGCGCCTCCCCCACCATCGAGTCCGCAGAGATTGCACAGTGGGAGCGCTCTCGCCGTCAAGTCTCTGCGGACTCGATGGCGGGACATGAGGCGCGGGAGAGCGGAAGGGGCAGGGGTGAGGGGGCGAGGTGGGTCAGGGCGCGAGGCGGGTGAGGGCGGCGATGGTTCCCTCGACGAGGACGTCGTAGCTGCGATCGAGGTCGTCCGGGAGGCCGAAGCCGCCGCCGAGCTCCAGGGTGACGAATCCGTGGATGGCGCTGCGCAGCATCCTGATCGCGTCGATGAGGGCGTCGTCGGGGAGGCCGAAGCCGCGCAGGACGCCCGCGAGCACCCCGACCGTCTCCTCCGCCCGGGCCACGAGCTCGGCGTTGGCCGGGTCCGACGGGTCCGACGCGACCTGCGCGGACGCATACCGCCCGGGATGCTGCCGGCCGAAGTCGCGGAGTGCCGCTGCCGCCGCGCGGACGGCGTCCGGGCCGGCACGTCCCACTGTCGCCCGGCTCAGCACCGCCGTCAGGTCGATGAGGGACTGCGTCGCCACGAGCCGCCGCAGGTCGTCGAGCGAGGCCACGTGCTTGTACAGGCTGGGGACCGCCACGCCGGCGCGGCTCGCGACGGCCGCGAGGGTCAGCCGGTCGAATCCCGCCGGACCGCCCTCGTCGACGACGTCGAGCGCGACCGCGGTTACCGCTGCCCGGGTGAGGCCGACCCTAGGCACGCGCAGCCCACGACGAGCCGTCCGTCGTCCGCCGCTCCGCGAGGAACGCGAGAGTTCCCGGCAGGGCGATGTCCGGCCGCTGCGACTGCGGGTAGTGCCCGGCCTCGGGCACCCGCACGACCTGCGCACCGATCGACTCCATCCACGCCCCCTCGGCCGCCGGGTCGCGGTAGTCCGGGTCCAGGTCGCCGACGTAGGCCAGCATGGGAGCCTGCACTTCGGGGAGCCGCGGCTCGACGACCGCGTGGTTCAGCTGCAGTGTCAGTCGGCGGAAGCTGCTCAGGCGGCCCGGCTCGGAGAGGGACGCGCGGATTGCCGCGACCTGCTCGTCGAGCCACGGCGCCTTCCGGCCCGGGTTGAGGTTCTTCCGGTAGTAGCCGGCCCAGACGCCGGCGCCCCACGGCGTGACGAAGAGGACGCGGTAGAGCACGTGCTGGAAGAAGGTGGCGGCGCGGCTCGCCGCCGGCTCCCGCAGCAGCGGGCCGTAGAAGACCAGGCCGCTGACCAGGTCCGGACGTTCCGCGGCCACCCAGGCGGCCGCGGCGGCGCCCATCGAGTTGCCGAGCACGACGGCGGGGCCCCGGAGCTCCTCGATCAGAGCGATCAGGTCGCGCGCGGTCGGGACGTCGCCGAACTCCCGGAACGTCGTGTCCGAGTCGCCTTGCGCACGGAGGTCGGTGACGGCGACCCGGTAGCCGGCGTCGACCAGCGGCTGGACGAGCTCCCGGAAGGTGGACCGCAGGTCGCCCATGCCGGGCACGGCGACGACGAGAGGGCCTTCGCCCTCGACGGTGTAGCTCACACGGCCCTCGGGACGCTGGAGGTACGAGACGCTGGATTCGACGGAAGTGTTCATAGCCGTAAAGCTAATACCATTAGCCGACTAGTGCAATGCCGATTTTTCGGCGGCCGCTTCGGTGCTCAGCTCATGCGCCCGAGGGACGCCATGGCGGCCTTGACGAGCGCACCGCGGCCGCCCTCCATCTCCTCCCCCACGGCGGCGGACGTGGCCTCGTCCGGCGTCATCCAGGTCAGCTCCAGCGCATCCTGTCGCGGCTCGCAGGTTCCGGTCACGGGAACCACGTAGGCGAGCGACACGGCGTGCTGGCGCTCGTCGGTGTACGGCGTGACGCCGGGCATCGGGAAGTACTCGGCCACCTGGAACGGGATCGGGCTCGCCGGCAACTGCGGGAAGGCCATCGGCCCCAGATCCTTCTCGAGATGACGGAAGAGCGCCTCGCGGAGGGTCTCGCCGTACATCACCCGGCCCGAGACGAGCGTCCGCGTCATCTGCCCGACCGCGTTCGCGCGCAGAAGGATGCCCACCTCGGTCACCTGGCCCAGCCCATCCACTCGGACGGGGACCGCCTCGACGTACAGCAGAGGAAGCCGACGGCGGATCTGCTCCAATTCGATGTCGGACAGCCAGGCCGGGCCTGCCTGGGGGCCGTCGCCGGGCAGCGGGTCGGGCGTGGGGTCCGGGTCCGGGGTGCGTACGCTCATGGATGAATCCTACGGACGCCTGCGGTCGCCGCCGACGAGGGCCAGGCGGATCTGTGGATGGGCGGCACTCCGACGGGGGCTGTGGACGGATCACGACCCCAGGACACAATGGAGGATGCCCTTCCCCGCTCCCGACCTGCGCATCGACCGCGACGCCGTGCTCTGGTCCGCCTCCGAGCAAGACCGGGCGGGCCGGCCGCTGCTGGTCCTGCTCCACGGCTACGCGTCCGACGAAGCCGACCTGTTCGGCATCGCTGCGTACCTGCCGTTGGAGCCGGTGATCGCCTCGCTGCGCGCGCCCATCCCTGAGGGAGCGGGCTTCGCGTGGTTCTCGCGCTTCACCAACGTTCCCGGCGATCCGCTCGCGGGCAACGCGGACGCCGCCGCCCGTGCCGTCCTGGAGTGGCTGGACGAGCAGCCCCGGACGCCGACCGGGCTGCTCGGCTTCTCACAAGGTGGCGCACTGACGCTCCAGCTCCTGCGTCTGGCACCCGAGCGCTTCGACTATGCGGTGCAGCTGTCGGGGTTCGTGGTGAAGGGTGCTCAGCCGCGGGATGCCGAACTCGCGGAGGCGCGCGTCCCGGTGTTCTGGGGGCGGGGCACGCTCGACGATGCCATCCCGGTCGCGTCGCTCGACCGGACCACGGAGTGGCTGCCGGAACACTCCTCCCTGGATGCACGCATCTACGAGGGGATGGGACACGCCATCTCGCCGCTGGAGCTCGGCGACATCTCCACATTCATCCGCGGGAATCTGCCCCGCTGAAGGTTATCCACAGGTACGTCCGAAGCCACCCCTCCTGTCGGTGGCCGGGTGCAGGATGGGGAGATGGCCGACGTTCTCGATCGTTTCTCCCCCGCGACCCGGGAGTGGTTCCGCGGGGCCTTCGCGGCGCCGACGGCCGCGCAGGTGGGCGCCTGGGAGGCGATCTCGCACGGAAAGCATGCGCTGGTCATCGCGCCGACGGGCTCGGGCAAGACCCTCGCATCCTTCCTCTGGGCGATCGACCGGCTGGCCAGTGAGCCGCGGCCGGCCGATGCCAAGCGGGGTACGCGCGTCCTCTACATCTCGCCGCTCAAGGCGCTCGGGGTCGACGTCGAGCGCAACCTGCGCGCTCCTCTGGTCGGCGTCACCCAGACGGCGAAGCGGCTGGGAGCCGAGCCGCCCCACGTGAGCGTCGGCGTCCGCTCGGGCGACACCCCCGCAGCAGATCGCCGGGCCTTGCTGACGTCACCGCCGGACATCCTCATCACCACCCCCGAGTCGTTGTTCCTGATGCTGACCTCGCAGGCGCGCGAGACGTTGACCTCGGTCGAGACGGTCATCGTCGATGAGGTGCACGCCGTCGCCTCGACCAAGCGGGGTGCCCACCTCGCGCTCTCGCTCGAGCGCCTCGACGAGCTGCTCGAACGTCCTGCGCAGCGGATCGGCCTGTCGGCGACCGTCCGCCCGCCGGAAGAAGTGGCCCGGTTCCTCGCCGGCCAGGCCATGGTGGAGGTGGTCGCGCCGCCAGCCGGCAAGCGCTTCGACCTGCGCGTCGTGGTGCCCGTCGAAGACATGAGCGAGCTCGGCACCTCGACGTTCGCGAGCGAGAACCCCGGCGACGGTTCACCGCCGCAGGCGGGATCGATCTGGCCGCACGTCGAGGAGGCGATCGTCGAGCGGGTTCTCGAGAACCGCTCGACCATCGTGTTCGCGAACTCGCGACGGCTGGCCGAGCGGCTGACGGCACGGCTCAACGAGATCTACGAGGAGCGCGTGCTGGGCGGCACGGTCGAGCCTGCCTCGCCGGCACGCGCCCCCGCGGAACTGATGGGAGGGTCGGGCCAGACGCGCGGGTCGCAGGCGGTCGCTGACGCGGAGACGCTGGTGCTCGCCAGAGCGCATCACGGCTCGGTGAGCAAGGAGCAACGGGCTCTCATCGAGGATGACCTCAAGTCCGGGAGGCTGCGGTGCGTGGTCGCGACCTCGAGCCTGGAGCTCGGCATCGATATGGGTGCGGTCGACCTCGTCATCCAGGTCGAGGCGCCACCCTCTGTGGCGAGCGGGTTGCAGCGCGTGGGCCGCGCGGGACACCAGGTGGGAGAGATCTCCCGGGGAGTGGTCTTTCCCAAGCACCGGGCCGATCTCATCCACTCAGCCGTGGCCACCGAGCGCATGACATCCGGACTGATCGAGTCGCTGAAGGTTCCTGCGAACCCGCTCGACATCCTCGCGCAGCAGACCGTCGCCGCGGCGGCACTCGAGCCGATCGATGCGGACCACTGGTTCGACACAGTCCGGCGGAGCGCACCCTTTTCGACCCTGCCGCGGAGCGCCTACGACGCGACCCTCGACCTCCTCGCCGGGCGATATCCCTCCGATGAGTTCGCCGAGTTGCGGCCGCGCATCGTCTGGGACCGCGACACCGGCGTGATCACCGGCCGCCCGGGAGCACAGCGCCTGGCCGTGACGAGCGGCGGCACCATCCCGGACCGCGGACTGTTCGGCGTCTACATGGTCGGCGAGAAGGCGAGCCGGGTGGGCGAGCTCGACGAGGAGATGGTCTACGAGTCGCGCGTCGGCGACGTCTTCGCGCTCGGCTCCACCAGCTGGCGCATCCAGGAGATCACCCACGACCGGGTCCTCGTGACGCCGGCATTCGGGGAGCCCGGGCGACTGCCGTTCTGGAAGGGGGACGGCATCGGCCGGCCGGCGGAGCTGGGACGCGCAGTGGGCGCGTTCGTGCGCGAACTCAGCAGCGCCTCCCCCGGGGATGCGGAACTGCGCTGCGTCGAGGCGGGCCTCGACGCGTGGGCGACGGCCAACCTCCTCGCCTTCCTCCGGGAACAGAAGGAGGCGACCGGCCACATCCCGACCGATCGCACCCTCGTCGTGGAGCGGTTCCGGGACGAGCTCGGGGACTGGCGCGTGGTGCTTCATTCCCCGTTCGGCATGCAAGTCCACTCGCCGTGGGCGCTCGCGGTTCAGGCGCGCGTCCGGGAGCGATACGGGATCGATGCGGGCGCCATGGCGGCCGACGATGGCATCGTGGTGCGCATCCCGGACACCGAGGCGCAGCCACCCGGCGGGGAGCTGTTCGTCTTCGAGCCGCAGGAGCTCGACGAACTGGTGACGGCAGAGGTGGGCGGCTCGGCGCTGTTCGCCTCGCGGTTCCGCGAGTCCGCGGCTCGTGCGCTGCTGCTTCCGAAGTACAACCCGGGTAAGCGGTCGCCACTCTGGCAGCAACGGCAGAAGGCGGCGCAGCTTCTGGATGTCGCACGCAAGTACCCGAGCTTCCCGATCATCCTCGAGACCATCCGCGAGGTGCTTCAGGACGTCTACGATCTCACCGCGTTGACGGACATCGCCACGCAGATCGAGCAGCGCACCATCCGTCTCGTGGAGGCGGCGACCGAGACGGCGTCGCCGTTCGCGAGGTCACTGCTGTTCGGATATGTCGCTGCGTTCATGTACGAGGGCGACAGCCCGCTGGCGGAGCGCCGCGCTGCAGCCCTCTCGCTCGACACCGGGCTGCTCGCCGAGCTGCTCGGGCGCGCGGAGCTCCGGGAGCTGCTCGATCCGTCGGTCATCGAGCGGGTCGAACTGCAGCTGCAGCGACTCGCGCCGGAGCGGCGCGTGCGGGGTGTGGAGGGCGTGGCGGATCTCCTCCGTCTGCTCGGCCCGCTGTCGGTGGACGAGGTCGCCGAGCGGCTGGAGGGCGTCGCCGAGCGACTCGAGGGCGTCGCGCCGCCTGCCGAGGGCGGTACGGCGGATTCGGAAGCCGAGGAAGTCGCTCCGCCGCACGCAGACCACGCGACCGCGGCCGCGCACCTCGCCACCCTCGTCGACACGCATCGCGCCCTGTCCGTGACGATCGGCGGCGCCGAGCGGTTCGCCGCGATCGAAGAGGCCAGCCGGCTCCGGGATGCGCTCGGGGTCCCGCTCCCCATCGGCGTTCCGGCGGCGTTCATCGAACCGGTCGAGGACCCGCTCGGCGACCTGGTCAGCCGGTACGCGCGAACGCACGGCCCGTTCGAGACCGCCGAGCTCGCTGCTCGCCTCGCACTCGGACCGGCGATCGTCCACGATGCCCTTCGTCGGCTGGCACGCGACGGACGGGTGGTCGAGGGCGAGTTCCGTCCGCATGCGCACGGCAGCGAGTGGAGCGACGCGGAGGTGCTGCGCCGGCTCCGCCGCATGTCGCTCGCCGCCCTGCGCCATGAGGTCGAGCCCGTCGACACGGCCACATTCGGCCGGTTCCTTCCGGAGTGGCAGCACATCGGCTCGACGCTACGCGGAGTGGATGCGGTGGCGTCCGTCATCGAGCAGCTGGCCGGCGCGCGCATCCCGGCGTCGGCGTGGGAGTCGCTCGTCCTCCCGAGCCGGGTCGGTGACTACAGTCCGGCCATGCTCGACGAGCTGACGGCGACCGGCGAGGTGATCTGGTCCGGGGACGGCAGCCTCCCCGGCGATGACGGTTGGATCAGCCTGCATCTGGCGGATTCCGCGCCGCTCACGCTCGCACCGCCGTCCGACCACGAGCCGGACGAGCTCCAGCGGGGCATCCTGGAAGCGCTGCGGAGGGGCGGAGGCTATTTCTTCCGCCAGCTGTCGGACGCCCTCGGCACCGAGCGCGGTGCGGCGATCGAGGACGCGGAACTCGTGACGGCCCTCTGGGATCTGGTGTGGGCCGGCCGCATCACGAACGACACCCTCGCACCGCTTCGCACCCTCACGGGAGGCGGTTCGGGCGCGCACAAGCGTCCGCGCCAGCCGACGCGCGCCCGGATGTACCGGGGCCGCGTCCCGACCCGGTCGGCCATGGTCACACGGATGGGACCACCGACGGCCGCTGGACGCTGGTCGCTGCTTCCGGAGCGAGACCTGGACTCGACCGTCCGGGCGCACGGTCAGGCCGAGACGCTGCTCGACCGGTACGGCGTCGTCACCCGGGGATCCGTGATGAACGAAGGCACGCCGGGCGGGTTCGCGCTGGCCTACAAGGTGCTCAGCGGTTTCGAGGAGACCGGGCGGGCACGCCGCGGGTACTTCGTCGAGACGCTCGGCGGAGCCCAGTTCGCCAGCGGGGCGACCGTCGACCGTCTGCGCTCGTACTCTCGCGACCACACCCAGCAGCGACCCTACGAGGCGATCGCTCTCGCGGCGACGGACCCGGCGAATCCCTACGGTGCCGCCCTCCCCTGGCCGGCCGTCCCCGCCGAAAGCGGTACGGGTCACCGGCCGGGCCGCAAGGCGGGCGCGCTGGTGGTTCTCGTGGATGGCGAGCTCACCCTCTATGTGGAGCGCGGCGGCAAGAGCCTCCTCTGCTTCGTGGATGCGGCCGAGCCTCCCGGACCGACGGAGGACACGACGCGGGCGCTGGCGGGGGCGGCTCGTGCGCTGGCGGGGCTGGTCACCTCGCGGCGCGTCGACAAGCTCGCCGTGGAGACGGTGAACGGCGCGTTCGTGCTCGGGTCCACGGTCGGTGAGGCGCTCTCCGAAGCCGGCTTCCTCGCCACCCCTCGCGGATTGCGCCTGCGCGGATGAAAGGGGCATGGGCCCGGAGAGTCGCGATCGGGCCGGCGAGCAGCCCGCCGGCCGGAGGTCGCCATGCCTGAGGGAGACACCGTCTATCAGACGGCGCGCCGTCTCGATCGCGCCCTCGGCGGCCGGGTCCTCACCGAGACCGACTTCCGGGTGCCCGCGTTCGCGACCGTCGACCTCTCCGGTCAACGGATGGAGGAGGTGGTGAGCCGCGGCAAGCACCTCCTGATGCACGTCGGCGACCACACCATCCACAGTCACCTCAAGATGGAGGGCTCGTGGGAGGTGTACCCGCCCGACGGGCGCTGGCGGCACCCCGCGTACCAGGCTCGTGCGGTGCTGAGGACGGACTACGTGCAGGCGGTCGGATTCCAGCTGGGGGTGCTCGAGGTCCTTCCGCGGGACCGGGAGGAGGACGCTGTCGGCCACCTCGGTCCCGACGTCCTCGGCCGGGACTGGGATGCCGCGGAGGCCGTGCGGCGGCTCGCCGAGCATCCAGAAGCACCGATGGCGGTCGCCCTGCTCGACCAGCGCAACCTGGCCGGCCTGGGGAACGTCTACGTGAACGAGGTGTGCTTCCTGCGCGGCATGCTGCCGACGCGTCCTGTGCACGATGCGGACCTCGCGGCGGCCGTCGACCTCGGCCACCGTCTCATCATGGCGAACCGCGACCGCGGGATCCGCGTGACGACCGGCGACACCCGCCGCGGCCGCAACACCTGGGTGTACGGCCGCGGTGGCCAGCCGTGCCGGCGCTGCGGGACGCTCATCCACTCCGCGAGCCTCGGCCGGACGGAGTCGGAAGAACGAGTCACCTACTTCTGTCCGGTCTGCCAGACGTGAGCGGCGAGGTCAGGCGGCGGCCTGGTCCTCGTCCTCCTCGGCGGCGGCCTCGCGCACGGTCTTGAGGGCGGCGGACCACGACTCCACCTGGTCGAACAGCGGCGTGAGCGCTGCGGTCTGCTGCTCGGTGGGCTTCAGCTGCCAGTTCGCGAAGTCATGCGCGAGACTCAAGCCCACGTGGGCGCTCACTGTGGCGACCTGCAGCTGCGACAGCACCAGACGCAGGTGCTCGACCGCGCGTGCACCGCCGAAGACGCCGTAGCTCACGAAACCGGCTGCTTTGTTGTACCACTCGGCGCCGACGTAATCGATCGCGTTCTTGAGTGCGCCCGAGGTGCTGTGGTTGTACTCCGGGGTGACGAAGATGAAGCCGTCGAACTGGGCGATCTTCGCCGCCCACGCCTTGGTGTGCTCGCCCGCGTACTGGCCGGCGGCCGCAGGCAGCGCCTCGTCGAGGTGCGGGAGGTCCCAATCCTTCAGGTCGACGAGCTCGTACTCGACGTCCGAGCGCTGGGACGCGTTCTCGTGGACCCAGCGGGCCACGGCTTCGCCGTTGCGGCCCGGGCGCGTGCTTCCGATGATGATCGCGATCTTGCTCATATCAGCCTTCCTCGTTCGATGACGTGTCTCGTTTGATGACGTGTCACCGTTCCGCAACGAGGTCACCGGACGGATCATTCCCGAGCATGCGGCGGGCCGCATCCACTCGGTCGGGCATCCTCGTGCGGCGCCCGGGCACGTGTCAGGATGTCGTATGGCCACCGCGCGCACCAGACCCGACCCGCGGAAGCTGACGGACGGCGAGCTGGAACTCTTCAGCGCCTTCCACCTCATGCGCCGCGGCTTCGACCGCACGCTCGATCTTCAGCTGCAGCGGGACGACGGCATCTCCATCTCCGAGCTGGAGGTGCTGATGGCGCTCGTGGGCTCGCCGGGCCGTCGGATGCGTGTGCGCGACCTGGTGGATCGGACGGGCTGGGAGAAGAGCCGCGTCTCGCACCAGGTCACCCGGATGGTCGCACGTGGCCTCGTCGAACGGCAGGAGTGCGCGGAAGACCGGCGTGCGATGTGGATCCACCTCACCGGCCACGGGCGCCGGGCGGTGGTGCGGGCGCTGCCGCGTCACACCGCCACGATCCGTCGCATCCTGTTCGACGCCCTGACGCCGGAACAGCAGGAGGAGTTGCTGGAGATCGCTCGCACGATGAACGCCGCGATCACCGACGAGGAATGCGCGACAGCCTATCCGGATGGAGACGGCGGCGCCGGCTCCAGCGGCGACGGCCCCAGCAGCGACGCCGACATCCGGGCGGACGACTGAGCGATCTCGCAGGCCGGTGACCGCCGCCTCCCCACGCCCCTGGGAGGTCGGCGCGGAAAAGCTGGCGATTCCTCGGGAAACACCTCACGAAGCAGCGGGTTCCAAGGTCGCGCCCTCTAACGTTTCCCTGTGCGACGCCCGAACTTTCCCTCCTCAGAGCCCGGCTCGGGCGGCAGCGATGAGCAGCTGCCCCCGACCGAGGTCTTCGGACGCGTGCCGCCGGTAGACCCTCGCCGCCCCGTTCGCGCGACGCGTCCGGCATCCGGAGTCCCCACAGGGGCCGGCGGCGGCGCGCCGTTCGACCCGTTCGGACTCGGCGGCGACGCGCCCGCCCGGGGAGGCGGCGGCGCTGGACGGTCCGGCGGTCCAGCCTCCGGCGGGCGGGGCGGATCGGGCTCCGGCGGATCGGGCTCCGGCGGATCCGGATCCGGGGGTTCCGGCCCCGGCAGCCGAGGCGGGAACGGCGACGGCCCCGGAGACGGCGGCTCGAACGGCGGTCCCACCGCGAACGGCCAGGGCAAGCCTCCCCGCAAACATCGCCGCGCCAAGCGCATCGTCGGCTGGACCGCCGCGGCCCTCGCGGTCCTCCTGGTGGTCCTCGGCGGGTACGCCGCCTACAGCTACTTCCGCTTCGTCGGCGGTGTGACGCACGTCGACGTGATCTCGAAGACCGGGAAGGACGTGGACGGCCAGGACCAGAACACCCTTCTGGTCGGCGACGACCACCGCCCCGACGGCGCCACGCAGGCCGAGCTCGACCAGCTGAGCACGACGGCGGACGGCGGCGGCACGAACACCGACACGATGATGGTCCTGCACATCCCGGCCAACGGGAAGTCGGCGACGCTCGTGTCGCTCCCCCGCGACTCCTGGGTGGATGTGCCCGGCCACGGCATGAACAAGCTGAATGCCGCGTTCTCGCTGGGCAACGGCGGGACGGACGCGGCGAGCGGAGCCAAGCTGCTCATCCAGACGGTGCAGAACCTCACCGGGCTGAGCATCGACCACTACGTGCGGGTGTCGCTGCTCGGGTTCTACACGATCGCCAAGGCGCTCGGGCCTATCCAGGTGTGCCTCAACAATGCGGTGGACGACCCGTTCTCGGGAGCGAACTTCCCGGCGGGCGTGTCGACGCTGGATGCCCAGCAGGCCCTGTCCTTCGTGCGCCAGCGCCACGGTCTGCCGCGCGGGGATCTGGATCGGGTGGTGCGGCAGCAGTACTTCCTGTCGGTGGAGGCGCACAAGTTCCTGTCCGCCGGAACCCTGCTGAACCCGGGAAAGCTGACGAGCGTCCTGGATGCGGTGAGCGGCTCCCTGGAGACAGATCCCGGGCTGAACTTCCTCCAGCTGGCGGCCCAGTTGCAGGGTCTGACGGGTGGGAAGGTGCAGTCGGCGACCATCCCGATCTCCGGCACGCCGACCATCACGGTCGACGGTTCGGACGTCTCGATCGTGCAGGTCGACACCGACGCCATGCCTGCGTTCATCCAGAGTCTGATCGGCACCCCGACCGCGTACGACAACGCCACGGCCGCGAAGCCGGCCGACACGACGGTCACCGTGCTGAACGGCGGCAGCGCGAACGGCGCCGCCACGACCGGGACGCAGACGCTCGCCGCCGCGGGCTTCAAAACCGGGACCCCAGGGGACTCGGACACGCGCTCGACGACGGTGATCCAGTACAAGGCGGGCCAGGAAGCGCAGGCGAAGGCGGTCGCCGCGTACCTGCCCGGCGCGGCCGTGCAGCAGACGGATGCCGTGAGCACGGTCACGGTGATCCTCGGCGAGGACGGCATCATGCCGACGGCGCCCGCGGCCGCCGGCTCGGGCAAGCCCGCGACCGGAAGCGCGCCGGCTCCCGCCCCGTCCGCAACCCCCACGGGCCCCGCGACGAACTACAGCGACAAGGTCTGCATCAACTAGCCACGCATCCCTCTCCGGATTCGTCACGAATGTGCACTCAGACACGCGCCAGGGCGACATTCGTCACGAATGTACACAAGGAGCCGCGGGGAGGGGACGAGACATTCGTCACGAATGTGCACTCAGACAGGCGTGAGGGCGACATTCGTCACGAATGTGCGCCAAGCACCACGCGGCGCAGGGGCGTCAGTCGAAGAGGCGGCGGAAGACGTTGGTGTCGGCGAGGTCGATGAGCTCGTCGCCGCGGCCGTTCATGATCGTGCGCAGCGCGTAGAGGGTGAAGCCGCCGACCTGCTTCGCGGTGATCGCGGGCGGGATGCTGAGCTCCTGCCGCGCGGTCACCACATCCACGAGGGCCGGTCCGTCGTGCGCGAAGGCGGTGCGCAGCGCGCTCTCCAGCTCGCCCGGCTGCTCCACGCGCTGAGCGTGGAGCCCGGCGGCCTGCGCGATCCGTGCGAAGTCCGGATTCTCGAGTCCGGTTCCGAAGGTGACGAAGCCGGCCGCCTTCATCTCCACCTCGACGAAGTTGAGGGACGAGTTGTTGAAGACGACGATCTTCACCGGCAGCTTGTTCTGGCGCAAAGTCAGGAGTTCGCCGAGGAGCATGGCGAGCCCTCCGTCTCCGGCGAGCGCGACGACCTGCCTGCCGGGGAACGCGGTCTGCGCGTCGATCGCCTGCGGCAGCGCGTTCGCCATACTGCCGTGCGTGAACGAGCCGATCAGCCGCCGCTTGCCGTTCATCCGCAGGTAGCGGGCGGCCCACACGACCGGCGAGCCGACGTCGGGCAGGAAGACCGCATCCTCGGAGGCGAGCTCGCTGATCAGCCGGGCGACGTATTGCGGATGGATGGGCGTGCGATTGCGGTCGTTCACAGCCAGGTCGTCGAGGCTCTTGCGGGCCTTGGCGTAGTGCGCCAGCGACGAGTCGAGGTGCTTGCGGTCCGTACGCCCGGCGAGGAGCGGGAGGAGCGCATCCACCGTGTCCCTGACGCTGCCGACGAGGCCGAGGTCCAGCGGTACTCGTCGCCCCAGGTTCTCGCCGCGGATATCGACCTGAACGATCTTCGCCTTCGAGGGGAAGAACTGCTGGTACGGGAAGTCGGTGCCGAGCATGAGCAGGGCGTCGCACGACTCCATCGCCCGGTAGCCCGAGGAGAAGCCCAGCAGTCCGGTCATGCCGACGTCGTAGGGGTTGTCGTACTCGATGAACTCCTTGCCGCGCATCGCGTGCACGATCGGCGCGTGGAGGGCTCCGGCGATGGCCACGAGCTGGTCGTGTGCGCCCTCCGCACCCGCACCGGCGAGGATCGTCACCCGCTTGGCGCCGTTCAGGATGTCGGCGGCCGCATGCAACTCGGGCTCGGTCGGCCGCGTCACCCGCGGAACGAACGCGATCGGCGCGGATTTGCGCCGGCCCGCGCTGTCGGCGAGGAAGATCTCGCCGGGAACCACGACGACGGCCACGCCGCGCCGTTCGACCGCGGTGCGCATGGCGATCTCGAGGATGCGCGGCATCTGATCCGCCTGGGTCACGAGCTCGGTGTAGACGCTCGCCTCGCGGAACAGCTCCTGCGGATGCGTCTCCTGGAAGTAGCCGCTTCCGATCTCGGCCCCCGGGATCTGGGCGGCGATGGCGAGCACGGGCACCCGGCTGCGGTTGGCGTCGTACAGGCCGTTGATGAGGTGCGTGTTGCCGGGGCCGCAGCTGCCGGCGCACACCGCGAGCTGTCCGGTCAGCGCGGCGTCCGCCGACGCGGCGAACGCCGCCGCCTCCTCGTGCCGCACGTGCTCCCAGCTCACCCCGTCGTTGCGGCGGATGGCGTCGGTGAAGCCGTTGAGCGAGTCGCCGGGGATGCCGTAGACACGGGTGACGCCCGCATCCCGCAGGATCTCGACGGTGGTGTCGGCGACGGTGGGCATAGCGGCCTCCCTGTGCTCTTCGGTGGTGGTGCGAGCAACGCTACGCCCGGCTCGGGAACTTCCTCATCCTGCTCGAAGGAATGGTGCGTTAACGTGAGCGCATCATGGTGAAGCAGGAACGGGCGCAGGTGACGCGCGAGGCGATCGTCGCCGGGGCGGCCGCCGTCTTCGGGCGTCGTGGATACGGCCTCGCGTCGATCTCGGACATCGCCGCGGAGGCGGGCGTCACGAAAGGTGCGCTCTACTTCCACTTCGCTTCGAAGGACGAGCTCGCGCGCGCCGTCATCGACGAACAGCACCGGCGGACGATGGAGGCCGCCGCCCAGGTGATCGAGGAGGGCCGCCCGGGTCTGGAGACCATGGTGGTGCTGAGTGTCATGCTCGGGAGGCAACTGTTCTCCGACCCGGTGGTGCAGGCCGGAATCCGGCTGAGCACGGATGTCTCCCTGTTCGATCCGCCGGTCGTCGAGCCCTATGAGGACTGGTTGCGGGCCGCCGAGGACCTGTTCCGCCGCGCGATCGAGGAGGGCGATCTCCGCCCCGAGCTCGACCCCGGGATGGTGGCCCGCGTCGTCGTGCCGGCCTACACGGGTGTGCAACTCGTGTCGGAACTGGTCAGCCACCGGTCGGACCTGATGGAGCGCATCCGCGATCTGTGGGTCGTGCTGCTGCCGGGAATCGTGCCGGACTCCGAGTGGGAGCGGCTGCGATCTCTGCCGGAGCTCATCCACTAGGCGGGGCCCGCCCTACCGGCCCGGCCGCAGCGCCCCCAATCCGCTACGGCCGTGCCAGGGTGTGCAGACGATTCTACCTCAGAACCGGACGCTCGGTATGGACTCTGCGAACGTCTCCTCCCGGCTCGCGGAAGGTCGTCCCGTAGACTTGCCCGACGGGGGATGCCGGAGACGGCGTCAGCAATCTGGGGAGGATGCAATGCCGTCGGGTCGTCTGCCGCGGGGCACGAAACAGAAGAAGCGCGCCACGATGCGGCTGGTCTACGTCGACTTCTGGTCGGCCCTGAAGATGTCGTTCCTGGTGAGCATCATCGTGGGCGGCATCACCGTGCTGCTCGGCCTGCTCCTCTGGGCGGCGCTCGACCGGTTCGGCGTGGTGGGCGCCGTGACCAGCTTCCTGGAGGACATCGCCGGTTCGCAGGGCGCCGCGCTCGTGGCCGGGCTCACCTTCCCGAACGTCATGACCTTCACGGTCGTGGTGGCGGTGCTCGAGATCATCGTGGTGTCCGCCCTCGGCGCGATCTCCGCGGCGCTGTTCAACCTGGCCGTCCACGTCGTGGGCGGGTGGAAGGTCACGTTCGGGAGCGACTGAGCTCCAGTCCGCCGACCAGCAGGTCGACGCCGAAGGCGAAGGCTGCGGCGGGGTCGTCCTCGTCGAACGGCGAGCGGTCGCCGTCGGCGAGCACGCCGAGCGAGTCGTACTGCAGGCGCTGCTGCTCGTGCGAGACGTGACCGAGAACGAAATGCAGGAGGGCCGTCGCCGCGCGGCGCGAGGTCTCCGGGTCGAAGCCGCCGCGGGCGACCGCGCGGGCCAGCCGGTCGACGGTCTCCGGCGAGCCGAGACCGAGGGCGAGCGTGCTCGAGACCACCTCGGCGCCGTCGCGGTAGGCGAGGAGCGCATCCCGGAGAGCGGCCGCCTCGCTGCGCACCGCATCCCGCCAGTCGGCTGCCGGATCGGTGGACGCCGGCACCCGGCGGGCTGCGACGATGCGGTCGGCCAGTTCCGCGAGCAAGGTCTGCTTGTTCGGGAAGTGCCAGTACAGCGCGCTCGGCTGGACGTCGAGCGCAGCGGCCAGCCGACGCATCGTGAGGTCGGGCAGGCCGAGATCGTCGAGGATGCGGAGTGCCGCCTCCACGACATCGTCGCGCGAGTGCCGCCGTCCGGTTTCGTTCCCTGCCATATCCTCACTATAGTGAACATCGTTCAGGTGAACAGTGTTCAGGTAAGGATCCCCGCAATGACCTCCACGACTCCCCCGCCCTCCGCTCGCCCGGCGCGCCGACGCCTCGACGCGACCGACCTCGCCCGCGTGGCCGTCTTCGCGGCCATCGTCGCCGTGCTCGGGCTGCCGGGCGGGATCAGCGCTTTCGGCTCCGTCCCGATCACCGCGCAGACCCTCGGTGTGATGCTCGCCGGCGCCATCCTCGGCCCCTGGCTCGGTGCGCTCTCGATGGCGACTCTGCTCGCCCTCGTCGCCCTCGGGCTCCCGCTTCTCTCCGGCGGCCGCGGCGGCATCGGCGCGTTCGTCGGCCCGTCGGCCGGCTACCTGATCGGCTGGATCGCCGGAGCGATCGTGATCGGCCTCATCGTCCACGCCGGCCGGCGCAAGCCGATGTGGTGGCGGACGGCGCTCGGGATGCTGGTGGGCGGCATCCTCGTCGTCTACGCTTTCGGCGTCCCGGTGCAGAGCCTCGTCACCCGCCTGCCGCTGGGCTCGACCGCCGCCCTGAGCCTGGTCTTCGTGCCGGGAGACGTGGTGAAGGCGGTCATCGCCACTGCCATCGTCATGACGCTGGTGCGGGCGTACCCGCGCGCCTTCCGGCGCAGCTGGGCGCTGCAGCCGTCTCCGAGTCCCGAACGCGACGTCGCTCCGGTCGCGTGATCGTCGTCCTGGACGCGGGGCGGCCCGGGCTCCTCGACGGCCTCCGCCGGGTGCGCGCCGACGGCGACGTGCCGTTGGTGGGCGACCCGCGGTGGCCGTCGGCGCAGTGGGCGACGGTCCGCGCGCTGGCCGCCACCGCTGCGGTGCCGGAGGAGGCGGCCTGGGCCACTCTCACGTCCGGGAGCAGCGGCGCGCCCCGGGTGGTGCTC
Organism: Leifsonia sp. HAY1-4F; assembly: GCF_056755275.1. Lineage (NCBI taxonomy): Bacteria > Bacillati > Actinomycetota > Actinomycetes > Micrococcales > Microbacteriaceae > Leifsonia > Leifsonia sp. HAY1-4F. The sequence goes on along the minus strand of NZ_JBNDHX010000015.1, from coordinate 14,170 downwards.
CGCAGCGATGCGTCCTGGACTCGGTCCTTTGCTGCGGTCGCTTCCTTGCTGGACGCGGGGCCCGGGGACGTGGTCGCGCTTCCCGGACCAGCATCCTCCTCCCTCACGCTGTACTCGCTCGCCCAGGCTCTGGCCGGTGGACCGCGGATCGCCGTCGGCCCGGTCAGCGCGGACGCCACGCACCTGCACGGCACCCCGGAGGCGCTCCGCGCAGCTCTGGAGGCGCATCCCGCCTCTCGTCTTCGCGTCGCGCTGGTCGGCGGTTCCCACCTCGATCCGGCGCTCCGGGCGCGGGCGGAGGCGCGCGGCATCCGGGTGCATGCGTACTACGGTGCGGCCGAGCTGTCGTTCGTGGCGTTCGACGACGGGTCCGGGATGCGCGCCTTCCCGGGCGTGGAACTGAGCATCCGCGATGGTGCGCTCTGGGTGCGGTCCCCGTTCACCGCGCTCGGATACGCCGGGTCGTCCACCGGGTCCGCCGGGTCGTCCACCGGGTCCGCCGGGTCGTCCGCCGGTCCGCTGCGGTTCGACGGCGACTGGGCCACCGTGGGCGACCGGGCCGAGGTGGTCCAGGGCCGTCTGCGGCTGCTGGGCCGCGCGGACGACGCCGTCCTCAGCGCGTCCGCCACGATCGTGCCCGAGGAGGTGGAGGCGGTGCTGCGCTCGGTCCCGGGAGTGCGCGACGCCGTCGTGTTCGGGATGCCGCAGTCACGGGTGGGTGCGCTCGTGGCGGCGCTCGTCGAACGGCACCCGCCGGCGCCGTCGCTGACCGACCTCCGTCGCGCCGCATCCCGGGACCTGGCCCCGGCACACCGGCCGCGCCTGTGGTTCACGGGTGCGCTGCCGCGGACCGCCTCGGGCAAGCCCGCGCGCGCCGAGATCGCCCGACGGGCCCTGGCCGGAGAGTTGGAGCGCCTTGTCCACTGACCCTCGCCTCTCCCCCGTGATCGTGGCCGCACGCCGCACGCCGATCGGCACGCGCGGACGCGCCCTCGCGCGCATCCCGGTCGGCGAGCTCGCGGCGCATGCCATCCGCGCCGCCGTCTCGGACGCCGAGGAGGTCACCGGCGCGCCGCTGACGGTCGCGGACGTCCTGCTCGGCAACTGCATGGGCCCGGGCGGCAACCCGGCACGCATCGCGGCTCTGGCGGCCGGACTCAGCGTCGCGACGCCGGGCGGCACGGTCGACCGGCAGTGCGGCAGCGGACTGGCGGCGGTGATGGATGCGGCGGCCGCGATCCGCGCGGGAGACGAGCGCCCGCGGGTGGCCGGTGGAGTCGAGAGCCCGTCGACGGCTCCCGTCCGGTCCGACCACGGCGTGGCCTACGAGCGCGCGCCCTTCGCCCCCGCGGGGTTCCCGGACCCGGAGATGACGCGGGCCGCCGAGGATCTCGCGTCGGCGGACGGCATCCCCCGCGCCCGCCAGGACGCGCACGCCGCGCGCAGCCATGCACGAGCTGCCGCCGCGCTGGCCGACGGGCGGTTCGAGGACGAACTCGTACCCATCGGCGACGCGGCCGCGGACGACGCGATCGGAGGGGCTGCCGGCGTGCTCGACCGCCTCCCGGCGCTGTTCCCGGGCGGCACCCTGACCGCCGGGACCTCGACACGGATCGGGGACGGGGCGGCCGCGGTCGTCGTAATGCCGGCTCGCGGCATCCCCCGCATCCCCGGCCTCGCCGTCCGCTCCTGGGCCGTGGCCGGCTGCGACCCTGCGCTGCCGGGTCTGGGCGCCGCCCCGGCGGTGCGTGCGGCACTCGAGGATTCGGGCGCTGCCGTCTCGGCCGTCTCCGCGTTCGAGATCGTCGAGGCGTTCGCCTCCCAGAGCCTGGCCGTGCTCGACCGGCTCGGGATCGCCGACGACGACCCCCGCGTCTGTGCCGACGGCGGCGCGCTGGCGCTCGGGCATCCGTGGGGCGCGAGCGGAGCCGTGGCGGTCGTCCGGCTGTTCAGCCGCCTGGTGCGTGCGGGCGCTCCGGCCGGGACGCTCGGGGTGGCTGCAGCATCCATCGGCGGCGGGATGGGCGTCGCCGCAGTCTTCGAGGTGGTCCGGTGAACGCCGCGATCCGGCTGGAGGGGGTCGGCGTCCGGCTCGGGGACGTGGACGCGCTCCACGGCGTCGACCTGGCGCTCGACGCCCGGACCGTGGCCGTCATCGGCGAGAACGGATCGGGGAAGTCCACGTTCGCGCGCCTGCTGGCCGGGCTGGTGCAGCCGACCGCGGGCACGACGCAGGTCCTCGGGCTCGACCCGGTGCGGCAGGCGGGCGAACTGCGCCGCCGCGTCGCCGTGGTCTTCAGCAACCCCGATGCGCAGATCGTCATGCCGACCGTCGTGGAGGACGTCGCGTTCTCCCTGCGTCCCGACCGGCTCTCCCGCGACGAGAGCCGCCGCCGCGCCGACGAGGCGCTCGACCGCTTCGGGCTGAGCGCCCTGCGCGACCGGCCGTCGCACGACCTCTCCGGCGGACAGAAGCAGTTGCTGGCCCTTGCCGGCGCCTTCGTCCGCCGACCGGAGCTCGTGGTCGCCGACGAACCGACCACCTACCTCGACGCCCGCAACGCACGCCGGGTCTCGGAACACCTGCTGGCCGACACCGGCCACCGCCTCGTCGTCGTCACCCACGACCTCGCGCTCGCGGAGCGGTGCGAGACGGCGGTGCTGTTCGCCGGGGGCCGGGTGGAGGCGGTCGGGCATCCGGCCGACGTCATCGCCGAATACCAGGCGGCGCTCGCATGCTGAGCCTGTACCGCCCCGGCCACGGCATCCTGCACCGCATGGCTGCCGGACCGAAACTGCTCCTCCTCCTCGGAGCGGTGCTCGCGGTGTCGGTGCTGCCCTCGCAGTGGTGGGCAGCGGCGGTCGCAGGCGGGGTGGTCGTCGTCGGCTACGCGGTCGCCGGCTTCGGCGATGGGATGCTCGGGATGCGGGTCCTCGCGCAGCAGACCCTGATGCTGCGCTGGCTGCTTCTCGTGACCTTCCTGCCGCAGCTGATCTTCCTGGGGCCGGAGGCGGCGGTCTCCAACACCGCCCGGGTGACGGCCGCAGTGCTGCTCGCCGGCCTGCTGGTGCTCACCACGCGGGTGACGGACCTTCTGGATGCGGTGGAGCGGGGCCTCCGGCCGCTGAAGCGGTTCCGTTTCGACTCGGAGCGCGCGGCGGTGCTGCTGACCGTCACGCTCACCACAGTGCCGGTGCTCGCCCGCCTGGCTCAGGAGGTGCGGGATGCGCAACGCGCGCGCGGCGCACGGCCGGGACTGAGGCTGTTCGCCGTCCCCTTCCTCATCCTGTCGCTGAAGCACGCCGACCAGCTGGGCGAGGCACTCTCCGCGCGGGGTGTCCGATGACCGCGCGGCCAGCGGTGCTCGGGCCGGTGGTGGACGACGAGACCCGCTGCATCCACTACCGGACGCCGCTGGATGTGGTGGCGATCCGCTTCGCCTGCTGCGGCGCGTACTACCCGTGTCATCTGTGCCACGCCGAGACGGCCGATCACGCGGCGCAGCAGTGGCCGCTCGAGAGTCGCGGCGAGCGGGCCGTGCTGTGCGGAGTCTGCGATCACGAGCTGACCATCGCGGAATACCTCGTGGCCGACGCCTGCCCGCGCTGCGGGGCCGCCTTCAACCCGGGATGCCGGCTGCACACCCACCTCTACTTCGAGGTCTGACGCTTAGCGCCCATCAGTCCCAGGCGACATTCGTGACGAATGTGCGCTCCGGGGCGATCCAACGCGACATTCGTCGCGAATGTGCACTCCGACGCGATCCAACGAGACATTCGTCACGAATGTGCACTCCGGCGCGGTCCAGCGCGACATTCGTGACGAATGTGCGGCGACCGCTCATTCGAGCACCGCCCGGCGCCCGACCGCGATGCGCCATGATGAGAGGCATGCGGATCGACGAGATCGCCCACTTCCGGGCCCTGGCCGCGGAGGGGCATCCCGCCCTCGCGGCCGAGACCCTCGGGGTCTCGCAATCGACCCTGACGCGCTCCCTCGCCCGCCTGGAGCAGGAGATGGGCGTCGAGCTGTTCGATCGCCGACGCGGCCACCTCGAGCTCAACCAGTACGGCGAGATCCTGCTCGCCCACGCCACCCGGGCCGAGTCAGAGCTCGAGAACGCGCGCGCACGGATCGAAGCGCTGCGCGATCCCTCCGGAGGGACGGTCTCGGTCGCCTACGTCTCGTCGTTCGGCGGCTGGCTCATCCCGCGCGTGATCAGCGAGTACCGGGCGCTGTTCCCCGACATCCGCTTCGTGCTGCACGGCGGGACGGCGGACACCGTGCTGGATGCGCTCCGCGAGGGCGCCGCGGACCTCGCCTTCCTCAGTCCCGACCCCCGCGATCCGGAGATCGAGTGGAAGCCGCTCACCGCGGAGCAGCTCGTGCTCGGGGTGCCGGACGGGCATCCCCTCGCCGGCCGGGACGCGGTGAGCGTCGCCGACCTCGAGCCGTACGACCTGGTGTCGTTGCGCACCGGCTCGGGGCTGCGTCACATCGCGGACGCCTACTTCGCCGCCCACGGCGTGGTGATGGAACCGGTCATCGAGGTGACCGAGCTCTCGACGCTGAGGGGGCTGGTGCGCGACGGGGTCGGCGTCGCGCTGATCCCGGACCTGCCCGCGGAGCCGGGGATCGTCGCGGTCCGGCTGCGCGACGAGGCGACGCGCATCATCGGGCTGGCGCGCAATCGCTCCCGCTCGCAGTCCGCGGCCGCGGAGCAGTTCGCGCGCTTCGTGCACGAGGAGCTCGACTCGCTCGAGTGAGGGCCTCGCGCCGGCGCGACATTCGTCACGAATGTGCGGTTCCAGCGCGTAGGGCGACATTCGTGACGAATGTGCGGTTCCAGCGCGCGTAGGGCGACATTCGTCGCGAATGTGCTCAGGTGTCGGCCGCGTCCTCCGCCGCTTCCTCGGCCTGCTCGCCGTGCTGGACGATGTCGCCGCTCTGGAAGAGGATCCCCTGAGCGGTCTCCCGCCACTGGGGCTTCGCTCGGAGGAGGAACTCCAGCTCCATGCTGAAGTGCTTGTACTCCTCTCCGAGCGAGTCGCGCATGATGGCCTTCGCCACCTCGTCCTTCTCCACCGCGATGCGCTGCTCGTACCAGCCGATCGCCTCCGCCTCCTCGGCCAGGCTGGCGCACATCCGGGCGAACGTACGGGTCTCTTCGCTGAGCTCGCTCGGCGGCTCGTGGTACTGGTCGGTGGACACCGGATCTCCTCCCGTCCTCGATTCGTCGAGGCACCGCCCCATCAAAAGACCGTCCGGCCCGTTAAGCAACCGGCGGCCCGCAGGAAACCGGACAGACATGTGCGTGTCAGCCCGTGCCGAGAGGATGCGCTCCTATAGTCGGAGTGCTGGGGGATCGTCTGCCGGACGTCGAGTCGTGCGCGCAGGTCGGGGGTCGACACGTCCCTCCCCGTCGGAAAAGGGGGTAAAGGGGTGTTCGACGGCCTGCTCGGCATCGATGTCGTGGACGGACCGGCGCCCATCGTGGTCTTCGCCGCTGCCGCGCTGCTCTTCGTCGCGGTGCTGCTGCGCCGGCCGTCGCGCGGGTGGCTGGTGCGGCTGGCTATCGCCGTGCCGGCCGGGCTGCTCGCCGCGGTCGTCACCTGGCTGGTCTGCATCCGGTGGCTCAACCTGTTCGGGGAGTCCCTCGGCTACGGCAACTACGCCTGGCTCGGCGCCGCCTTCGTCGCGGTGGCCATCGCGGTGGCGAGCATCCGCCGGCGGCCGCGCTGGCGCATCCCTGTCGCGCTCGGCGCCATCCCCGTGTTCCTCCTCGCAGCGGCGGTCGGGATCAACGCCAACTACGGCCTGGACCGCACGGTCGCGAGCGTCCTGGCCATCGCTGTGCCCCGGCCGCTGAAGCTCGCCCCTCCCGCGAACGCGTCGTCGCCCGAGTACGACTCGACGCTCTGGAAGCACTGGAAGCCGCCGGCGGACATGCCCGCGCACGGCACGCTCGGCACCGCGTCCATCCCCGGGACCGTCAGCGGCTTCCATGCCCGCGACGCCGGCCTGTACCTTCCCCCGGCGGCGCTCGTCGCGCATCCACCCGCGCTGCCACTGATCGTGATGATGATGGGACAGCCGGGCAACCCGGACCCAGAACCCATCGCCGAGGTGCTGGACGCATACGCGGCGACTCACCGCGGCCTCGCGCCCGTGGTGGTCGTGGCGGACCAGCTGGGCAGCCCGTACGACGACACGCTCTGCCTCGACACCGCGCGCTTCGGCAACGCGGAGACGTACATCACGAAGGATGTCACCGCTTGGGCGGAGAGGAAGCTGCCCATCACCCACGACCACCGGTTCTGGACCGCGGCCGGCTACTCCAACGGCGGGCTGTGCGCGCTGTCGTTCGCCATCGACCACCCGGAGCTGTTCAACAGCATCCTGGACATCTCCGGCGAGGAGTTCCCGGGCGCCGAACATCCCGACCGCACGCTGAAGGAGGAGTTCGGCGGGAACCAGCAGGCCTACGATGCTGCGAAACCATTCATCAAACTCCGCCACTTCACCCACGCCGGGATGACCGCGATCTTCACGGCGTGCCGCGACGACCCGGTGTTCCACCACGTCGCGATCCAGGCGCTGGCCGCGTCGCGCGGCGCGGGAATCGACAGCGCCTTCGTCGACGTCGCCGTCGGAGGCCACGGGCGGGGCGCCTTGATGGGCGGTCTGACCGGCGGGGTCAAGCTGCTGTACCCGCTGCTCGGCCTCGAACAACCGGGCTGATCCTGTGCGCCGGTGTCGGTGCCGGGGATGAGAATGGATGCGTCCCCCTCTGACCGGAGCCGATCACGCCACCCCTCATCGTCTTCCTCACGACCTGGTCGTTCGACCCGGCGGCCGCTGTTGTGCTCGTGGTGGCGGCCGTCCTCTACCTGGCCGGCGTCGCCCGCCTCCATCGGAGGGGCCACCACTGGCCGGCGCGTCTGACGGCGGCGTACCTCCTACTCGGGCTCGGCTCCTACGCGGTCGTGTCGTTCGGCTTCCTCGGAGCGGAGAGCGTGAATCTGCGGTGGGCCTTCACCACGCGGATCGCGCTCCTGCTCTTCGTCGTCCCCGGCCTGATCAGCATCGGCCGCCCGGTCGCGCTGGCGCGCGTCGCGCTCAGCGGCGACGGGCGTCAGCGGACGGACCGCTTCATGCGGTCCTGGCCGGTGCGCCTGTTCGGCAACGCCATCTTCGCGCCGGTCTTCGCGTGCGTCGTATTCCTCGTGTTCCTCACGCCGGTCGCCGCGATCCTGCGCGACTCGACCTGGTCGCAGTGGAGCATCTCCATCCTGACACCTCTCTGCGGCCTGCTCCTGGTGCTCCCGATCGCGGCGCACTCGGTGTTCCGGACCGGCTTCTTCGTGACGGTCGAATTCCTCCTGGCTTTCGTCGCGCTCATCCTGGATGCGATCCCCGGCCTGCTGCTGCGCCTGAACGACGCGGTCCTGGATCACGCGCCCGCGATCGCCGGACAGCTTCCGGCCTGGTTCCCGAACCCGTTGCACGACCAGCACCTCTCGGGCGACTTCCTGTGGTTCATCGCGGAGGTCGCCGACGTGCCGGTCCTCGTCATTCTGTTCATCCGGTGGATGCGGCTGGACCGGCACGAGGGCAAGCGGATGGACGACCTGACCGACGAGCAGATGGAGGAGCTGACCCGGCAGCACCTGCAGCAGCGGCCGTGACGGGGATGCCGGTGCGGTGATCGCTGCGGCTTCACGCGGCGCCGCAGCGCCAGCAGGCGCCCGGACCCTCGCGCAGCGCTCCGCACTCGACGCAGACCCGCGCGAGCCAGCACGCCGCGTCGCCGCCCTCCTCCGGCTCGTCCTCCGGGTCAGTCCCGGCCATCAGGCACCCCGGCGGCGAGCTCGGCGAAGACGTCCGCCGCGTCCTCGAACCGTGACAGACCGGCGCTCTGCCCCATCCACAGGGAGAGCAGTTCGGCGTCGCCGTTCTCTGCGGCGCGGCGGCGGAAGGTTCCGCTGAGGATGTTCTGCAGCGGGAACGAAGCGATCGCGCCGTTCTGCTCGATCGTCCGAACAGCGCGGTTCGGGCGCCCGCGCGCGGGACGCCCACTCATAGCTCGGGTGAGCACGGTGTCGTGGGCGGCAGCGGTCCGGATGCGCTCGCGGTGCGCTTCCCGCGCTGCGGACTGCCGCGTGGCGAGGAACGCCGATCCGACCTGGACGCCGTCCGCTCCGAGCGCGAAGGCCGCCGCGACGCCGCGACGATCCGCGATCCCGCCGGCCGCGATCACCGGAACGCCGACCGCATCCACGACCTGCGGGATGAGCGACAGGCCACCGACGAGACTCGCCTCAGGCGCATCCAGGAATGACGGCCGATGCCCCGCCGCTTCGAGACCGGAGGCGACGATCGCATCCACGCCGCCGGCTTCGAGCGCCTGCGCCTCGGGGACGGTGGTCGCCGCACCGAAGACGCGGATGCCGCGGCGGTGGGCCTCTTCGACGACCTCCGCGGACGGCACGCCGAAGACGAAGCTCAGGACCGCCGGCCGCGCCTCGAGAGCCGCCTCGAGCTGGGCGGAGAAGTCGGGCAGCGGAGCGACCGGCCAGGCCGGGGGCTCGATCCCTGCCGCCTCGAAGAGGTCCGCGAGACCGGCCACCGCAGCGTCGAACTCGGCGCGGTCGAAGGGCGCGCCCGGCGGCTGCTCCCCCGGGCCCTGAAAGGGCAGCCAGAGATTGAACGCGAACGGCCGGGACGTCTGCTCCCGCAGCTCCCGTCCCACGCCGGCGATGCGCTCGGGATTCAGGCCGTACAGGCCGAATGAGCCGAGCCCGCCCGCTTCGCTGACCGCGGCCGTCAGTGCGACGGACGACATCCCTCCGAAGGGACCGAGCACGATCGGCGTCTCGATCCCCACCTGGCGGCTCAATTCCATCCCGGACCTCCTCGATCGGCGGTCCCGGGCCGGCCGGCACGGGCCGCGCGTCGATCATACCCGCGGCCCGGTGCGCCGATCCGCGAGTTCACCCTCCCCGGGTGTCCATCATCAGCGCCGAGAGGCTCTGACGCGCGAACGCAGGATTCACCGGCCGGGCGACGACCGACAGAACCCGCAGCGCCGCACGCGGCACATGGCGCGGCGACCCGGTCCATCCCCGCTCGGCTTTGAGCCCCCGCGCGAGCTCCTTCATCGTCATCGGCTCCCCGGGAACCTCGATCAGCCGGCCGCGCTGGTCCGGATCGAGGGCCGCGCGGCTCACCACGGAAGCCACGTCCACGACCGAGGCGAACGGGATGGGCTGCTCGCCCCGGCCGAAGATCAGCGGCCGGCCCGAGTCCCCTGCCGTCTCGGAGAGGAGGCGGAGCCACAACTCCCGGTAGGCCGGCGCACGCACGATCGTCCACGGGACTCCGCTCGCGCGGAGGTACTGCTCGGCGGCATACTTCGCGCGGAACAGATCCACGGGATGATCGGGGGACGCGCCCGCTATGGACATCAGGACCATGCTCGCCGAAGCCGCCGCGGCAGCATCCACGAGGTTGGCGTTTCCGCGCTCATCCACCTCGGACGGTCCGGCGCCGCGACCTCCGAGGAAGCCGTGCATCGTGGAGACGACGACGTCCGCCCCCGCGACGACGGCACGCATGCGGTCACGGTCCCGCACATCCCCGTGCACCACCTCGACCGCGTCGTCGAACAGGGACCGTGCCCTATCGGTGTCCCGCGCGACCACGCGGACCTTCTCGCCGGCGGCGAGGAGGTCCTCCACCAGTGGCTTTCCCAGCATCCCGCTCCCCCCGACGACGACGATCATTGCGGGCCGTCCGCATGGAGCTCGGCGCGGACCGCGTCATCCACGGTGGCGTCGGCCTGATCCACCGGCTCGAGGTAGAAGCGGGCCGTGATCGCGCGGTCGTCCTTCAGGCCGAAGATGACCACCCCGCGCATCAGGTGCGCCGTGCCGTCGAGGCGGGTGCCGCTCATCTCCCACTCCGACCACACCTCGGACCCGTCGACGGCCTCACGCACGATGCGCGATCGAATGTCAGGGACGAAGGCGAAGATCTGCGACCAGTTCGCGCGGACCTGCTCGACGCCTTCGAAGGACCGCCCGGGATGGGCGGGAGTCTCGTTGCGATATCCCGGATCGAAGCAGTCCACGAGTGCGTCGAGGTCGTGGCTTTCGGTCGCCTGCTGGAGTCGGACGAGAAACGGATGTGCTGCAGTGGACATGTGTTCCTCTATTTCGTTACAGTAGTCTGTATCTATTCGTCGAGTATGGAGCGTGCCGGTGCGGGGAGTCAAGAGAAAATACGACGGATCGGGCCGCCGGGCGCAGGCCGCGAAGGTCCGGGAGTCGCTCCTCCAGGCCGCTCGCGACATCCTCCTGACCGACGGCTACGCCGCCCTCACCATCCCGAAGGTCGCAGATGCCTGCGGCGTATCGGTCGAGACGGTCTACAAGCGGTTCGCCGGCAAGGCGGCCCTGGTCCGCGCCGTCGTGCAGCACGGGCTCGAGGGCGCCGGCCCGGTCGCAGCGGAAGACCGCTCCGACGCCCTCAGCGCGGACGACCTCTCCGCCCTCCTCGAGGGATGGGGCCGCCTCAGCGCCGAGGTCGCGCCGCGCGTCGCGCCCATCCTGCTCCTCCTGGAGGCCGCGGCCCACCACGACCCCGAGCTGACCGCCCTCGCCCGGGACATCGACGAGGACCGGCGGACGCGGATGGCCGGGAACGCCACGCGACTTGCTGCGGCCGGCCACCTCCCGCCGACGGTGGATGTGGAGACCGCGACCGACATCCTGCTCACGTACAGCTCGGCCCAGCTCTACGACCTGCTCGTCCTCCGCAGCCAGTGGGACCTCGATCGCTACGCCGAGTTCGTCACCGTCGGAATCGCCGCCCACCTGAGTCCGTCACCGGTCGTCTGAGCGCGCCGGCACAACATTCGTCACGAATGTCGCGGGGCCGGGGCGCGCCGCACCTTGACGGCCAGGGCAGGCAGCGTACGTTCCGCACCATGGTGGGTCGACGACGGAGCCCCGAGGTGCCTCGGTGAGCACCATCACGTCGGGAGGCGTCGATCTCCACGCCCTCGCCGACGCCCTCACCTCCCGCGTCGACGGTGAGGTGCGCTTCGACAGCGGCACGCTCGGCGCGTACTCGACCGATGCCTCCAACTATCGTCAGGTGCCGATCGGCGTCGTCGTGCCGCACACGATCGACGCCGGAGTCGAGACCGTCTCGATCTGCCACGACCTGGGGGTGCCGCTGCTCAGCCGCGGCGGCGGCACCAGCCTCGCCGGCGAGTGCACCAACAACGCCGTCGTCATCGACTGGAGCAAGTACTGCGACCACCTGGTCTCGCTCGACCCGCAGGCCCGCCGGGCCGTGGTGGAGTGCGGCATCGTCCTCGACGACCTGAACGCCCTGCTCGCCCCGCACGGGCTCATGGTCGGCCCCAAGCCCGCGACCCACTCGCATTGCACGATCGGCGGGATGATCGGCAACAACTCGTGCGGATCCACCGCCCAGGCGTACGGGAAGATGGCCGACAGCGTTCGCCGGCTGGAGGTGCTCACCTACGACGGCGAGCGCCTGTGGGTGGGGCCGACGAGCGACGAGGAGTTCGCCCGCGTGACCGCCGAGGGCGGCCGTCGCGCCGAGCTCTATGCGGGCTTGCGTGCGATCGCCGACGAGTTCGGGGACGACATCCGGGCACGCTTCCCCGACATCCCGCGCCGCGTCTCGGGATACGGCCTGGATTCCCTCCTTCCCGAGCACGGGTTCGATGTCGGCAAGGCGCTCGTCGGGTCCGAGTCGACCCTCGTGACCGTCCTGCACGCCGAGATCGACCTCGTCCCGGTGCCGGCGGCGAAGACCCTGCTCGTGCTCGGGTTCCCCTCGATCACGGACGCCGCCGACGCCGCCCCCAGCATCGCCCCTTTCGACCCGACGATGATCGAGGGGATGGACGACCACCTCGTCGGCAACGAGAAGCGGAGGGGCAAGAATCCCGAGGCGCTGAAGCTGCTGCCGGAGGGTCGCGGGTGGCTGACCGTGGAACTTCCCGGCGCGAACGCCGACGAGGTCGAAGAGAAGGCGCGGCGGCTGCGGGCCACGCTCGCCGGACTCGACCCCGCGCCCCAGATCGCGCAGTTCGACGACGCGTCGCTGCAGCGGAAGATCGTCGAGATCCGCGAGGCGGGACTCGGAGCAACGGCCCGCGCTCCGGACGGCCAGGATCACTGGCCTGGCTGGGAGGACGCCGCCGTTCCGCCGGAACGGCTCGGGGACTACCTGCGCGACTTCGGCGACCTGCTGAGCGAGTTCGGCTACGACCGTGTCTCCCTCTACGGGCACTTCGGGCACGGCTGCGTGCACTGCCGCATCCCCTTCGAGCTGACCACCGAGCACGGCATCTCGGCGTACCGCGCCTTCATCGAGCGGGCAGCGAGGCTCGTGACCGATTACGGTGGTTCGCTCTCGGGAGAGCACGGGGACGGCCAGGCGCGCGGCGCCCTGCTGCCCATCATGTTCGGCGACCGGGTGATGGAGGCGTTCCAGCGGACGAAGGCGCTGTTCGACCCCGGCAACCACCTCAATCCCGGCAAAGTCGTACATCCCCTCCCGCCGACCGAGGACCTGCGCCTCGGCCCGACCTACCGGCCGAAGGTGGATGTGGCCCTCCACTTCTCGTATCCCGACGACGGCGGCCGGTTCGACAAAGCCGTGCTCCGCTGCGTCGGCGTCGGCAATTGCCGCAGCCACTCCGGGGACGTCATGTGCCCGTCGTTCCGCGCCACCGGCGAAGAGGAGCATTCCACGCGCGGACGCTCGCGGCTCCTGTTCGAGATGCTCAGCGGTCAGTTCCGTCCGGGGCCCATCGAGGACGGGTGGCGTTCGCCCGAGGTCCTCGACGCCCTCGACCTGTGCCTGGCGTGCAAGGGATGCCGCTCCGACTGCCCGGTCGACGTCGACATGGCCACGTACAAGGCCGAGTTCCTCTCCCACCACTACGAAGGACGCCTGCGGCCGGCCGCCCACTACACGATGGGATGGCTCCCGCTTCTCGCCCGAGCCGCCCGGGTGGCGCCCGCCCTCGTCAATCGGCTCGCCCGCCTCCCCGGTGTCTCCCGGTTGGGCAAGCGGCTCGGCGGTGTCGAGCCGGACCGGCCGGTGCCGCGCTTCGCGCCCGAGAGGTTCACCGACTGGTTCGCGGCGCGCCCGGCCGCGCCTGCCGCACCCCTCGGAGACGTGATGATCTGGCCCGACACGTTCACCGACAACTTCCATCCCTCGATCGGCCGGGCCGCCGTCGCCGTGCTCGAGGACGCCGGGTACCGGGTCGTGCTGCCGCCCGGCCACCTCTGCTGCGGGTTGACCTGGATCTCGACCGGGCAGCTGGGGGTCGCCGAGCGGATGCTCCGGCGCACCTCCTCGATTCTGGCCGAGGTCCTGGGCGACGACACGCCTCTCGTCGGACTGGAGCCGAGCTGCCTCGCCGTGTTCCGCTCGGACGCTCCGGAGCTCGTCCCCGACGACCCGGCCGTCGCCCTCGTCGCCGAGCGCGCGACCTCTTTCGCCGAGCTGCTCGAACGCACGCCGGACTGGTCACCGCCGCACATCGGCGGCTCCGCCGTGGTGCAGCCGCACTGCCATCAGCACGCGATCGGCGGCTTTGCGGCCGACCAGCGCATCCTGGACGACGCCGGCATCCACACCACGACCGTGGAGGGATGCTGCGGGCTCGCCGGCAACTTCGGTTTCGAGGCCGGCCACCTCGACGTCTCGATCGCGGCCGCGGAGCACGACCTCCTCCCTGCGATCCGGGAGGCCGGGCCCGGCGCCCGCGTCGTCGCGGACGGTTTCAGCTGCCGCACCCAGGTGGAGCAGCTCTCCGACGCCGCCCGGCCGCTGCACCTGGCCGAGGTCCTCGCCATCGCGCTGCAGGCGCGACGAGGACGACCGAGCGGTGTCGACCGGCCGGGCCGGACCGCTGAGCGCATCCCGGCGGCCGTCGTCGAGCGGGCGCTCGCATCGGAGCGGGTGCGACAGCGCTCCTGAGGTGTAGACGCACCGACGCTAGCGGAGGAGATCGGGTGCCGGATCTCCCTCGAATGGCGGTAATGGAGGAGATTCGAACGGGATCCGTTCGAATCCTGTCTCTTATACACATCTGACGCTGCCGACGACGGA